>JANOWZ010000133.1:0-13453 GCA_031418155.1 Deinococcales bacterium | reverse complement strand
CTCGAGATCGTTGGTGCATCCGGAATCGACAGCATGCGCGTGATCGGCGGCGGCGCTCGAGGCCGATTCTGGAATCAACTGATGGCCGATGTCTACGGTGTTCCTGTGCAACGCCTTCGCACGCTCGAGGAGGCCACCAGCATGGGCGCGGCGCTCGCGGGCGGCATCGGCGTTGGTTTGTACGAAGGTTTTGAAATGGCCGAACACATGAATCCAATCGAAGAAACTTTCACGCCAAATCTCGAGGCTCGAGCACGATACGCGAAACTGCAACCCATCTGGGATGCTGCCTATCACGCGCTCGAACCGCTGTTTGAACAACTCTCGAGGTTTGAATGACCACGATCAAAGTCATGGCGGATTACGAATGCTGGCCATTGTGGAACGGCGAAAACCTTGACCCGGACAGCTTGCCGCTCTCGATGTACTTGCGTCAACAACTCGCAGCCTGGGCCGAACGTTACGACGAAACCTTACTGGACGAGTACCCCCCAGAGTCAGGATTCTCGAGCGAATCTGAGGCCGAAAAATTTGTTGATGATGGACGCGAACTGGCGTACTTGCTCGCACGAGAACTCGGGCGAGAATACGCGGTCACGTACTTCAACGAACTCTCCCAGGAACTCGAGATCATTCAAGAGGTCGCATGAACCCGCTTGAGCAGCATTTACCCGCGCATCAGGAACGTCTGGTGCGACCCACAATGTACTTCATCGGTGTCAGCACTGGAAGCTCGAGCATCCTGAAGATTTTTCCATTGTGGGCAGAGATTCTTGAGATTGATGCGCAACTCATTGGGCATGATCTGCCACTTGATGCAAGTGTCATACAGTACCGCGAGATTGTCACGCACATCAAAAACGATCCGCTGGCTCGGGGGGCGTTGGTGACAACGCACAAGATCAATCTCTTGCACGCAACCCGAGGTTTGTTTGATTTCTTGGATCCGAACGCGATTCTTTGTGATGAAGTCTCAAGTCTTTCCAAGCTGAACAACCGGCTCGAGGGTCATGCGGTCGATCCGGTCAGTTCGCGTTTGACCTGGAATCATTTCGTTCCAGAAGGTCATTTCAAAAACACCAACTCGAGCGTCTTGTGTTTGGGTGCGGGCGGTGCAGCGATTGCGATCAGTGTCGCGGTGGCACGGCTCGAGGATCGACCAGCGAAATTTGTTTGCGTGGACCGTGATTCTGCACGACTGGAAATGTTGAAACGCACGCACGATCAACTCGAGACGGATGTGCAGTTTGAATACGTGCTTTCCGCAAGTGCACTCGAGAATGATGCTCGGGTTGCGACGCTCGAGCCTGGATCCATCATCATCAATGCGACCGGCATGGGCAAGGATCGGCCCGGTTCTCCGGTTACAGATGCCGTGAGATTTCCAGATCAGGCGATCATCTGGGAACTCAATTACCGTGGTTCGCTCGGGTTCTGGCATCAAGCAAAATCGCAGTCAATCACGTGCAATTTGCAACTCGAGGACGGTTGGGTGTATTTCTTGCACGGTTGGACGCAAGTGATTGCGCAGGTGTTTCACCTGGCGATCACGCCAGAAATTTTTGCGAAACTCGAGCGTGCCGCGTCGGGGTTTCGGCGACCAATTTAACGCCGTGCCCCAGTCGGTTGGAGGGTCGCCTCGAGTTCGGTCATGACTTCCTCGAGCATGACATCTTTGCCTTCGGTCAGTGCGATCAGGTCATCGGGTATAACACGGTTCGGCATGACGTTTTTTGAGAGCGCCTCATCGTCGGCAAAATAATTCTGTACACTGGCGAGACGCAACTCTGATCCGTCGGTCATTCGCAATGGCAGGACCGCATATGCCGCCAAGCCTCGGGTTGCTTCACCAATCACACGGGCCAAATGGTCATGCGCCAGCAATGCAACCAGGATTTCGGCGCTGCTCGAGGTGCTGGCGTTGATCAGCGCGAAGATCGGACCTTCAAATCGCGTGTAGCGGTCCAACGTGACCGTGCGCGATGTCGGTGCGTCCACCTCGAGCGTTCCGTCTTGGACGCTGTAGGTTTGTGTGGCTTGCCGTGATTTCAATTGCAAGACCGGGCCTTCGGTCAGGGCGCCTAAAAACAGCATCGCCTCGTCCAAGAAACCGCCGGAGTTGTAACGCAAGTCCAACACCAGTGCCGCCGGATTCTGGCTGGAGAATTTGCTGATCGCATCGTGAAGGCGTTGTGCCGTGCCGATGCTGCGAAACGATGGTACGCGCAAGTAGAGGACTTTTGCGTTGCGCACCGCAAGCAGTTTCGCGTTCGGTTGCAGCATCGTCGTGATCGTGCCAGTGACGGGCGTGACGTAAACGTTCAAGCGTTTGTCGCGCCGCAAGATTGTCAGGCCCGCCGCGCTCGAGTTCGTGAAGGACACGTCACGCAACGTGCCAACACTCGAGCCGTGCGATGCCTCCTCGATCACATCGCCAATTTGCACGCCCGCCAGCGCAGCGGGGCCTCCTTCGAGCAATCGCACGACGACATCACGGTTTTGCTTGTCGCGGCGCACCTCCCAGCCGAGGTCGTAGCGCCTGTCTTGGCTGGCATCGCCGCCCTGTTCGAGTTGCAAGCGTGCGACCTCTTCGGGCGTGCGAAAGCTCGAGACACCATCAGGGAGTTCACGGGTGATACCGCGCAAGGTTTCGTGCAGTTTTTGTGCGGCACAATCCTCACCAGCGCAATTTGTTTTCAGTGATCGCTCGAGTTGCCCCCGAATCGCCACGAAATCCAGCTTGGATGGGTCAACGTAATACCGTCTGAGGTACGATTGGAACTGCGCGGCCAGATCGCTCGCCGGACTCGAGAACGCGAGGCCGGTCATGAGGGCAGTGATGAGCAGTGAAATGCTGAAGCGGTGTCGCACGCAGGTACGATGACCCAAGAGGTCGTTCGGAGGCAAGTGGGTTTTCTCATGCTCGAGGAATTCAAATCGAACCTGTTGTTGGTCCGGTCGTTGTTGACCCGGCCAAACCGTGTTGTCTTGAATGCCAATGCGACCCGAACAACCTCGAGTGAAACCTGGTTGGATCAGGTCCGAGCCAGCACGAACGAAGCCGATCTCGAGCCAGCACGATTCGAGGTTCCACACGATCAACTCGAGGCTCGGGTCTTTTGGATCAACCTGTACAACGCGCTGACTTTGCAGGCGGTGATGCGGGTGAACGTTCAGAAAACAGTGCTCGAGTTTCCAGGATTTTTTGATTGCTGCGCCTACCAAGTCCAGTTCGATTCGCTCGAGTTCAGCTTGACCCTGAACGAGATCGAGCACGGCATCTTGCGAGGCAATCGCGCCATCCTCTTCCGCGCCCCATTCTCGGCGAACGATCCGTGCCGAAGCTTGGTCTTGCCACTCGAGCCGCGCATTCATTTCGCCCTAAATTGTGGTGCGATGTCCTGCCCGCCAATCCGTGTATATCGGGCCGAAAAACTCGACTCGCAACTCGAGCTTGCCACGCACAGTTACCTGCAATCGGTTCGGCTCGAGAACGGGGCCGTGATCTTGCCGAGGTTGTTGCAGTGGTACGCCAAAGATTTTGGAAATCCGCTCGAGTTTGTGCGCAAATACCGTCCAGATTTATCCGCGAATGCTCGAGTTCGTTTTGATGCTTACGATTGGAGCAAGTAGCGGAAATTCAGGCTTGAGCTTTTCAGCTTTCACTTTGAACTTGTTCTATGCGCCCGCCAGTTCGATCAACCTCGAGATGTTCCGACGCGATTCGGCCTTGACGCTTCCCGCTGCTCGAGCGCCGCTGGTCAGGTCGGTGTTCCATCCGTCAAGCGTGTACAAGTCTTGCAAGGCCCGCGTGAATGGGATCAGGTCGGCGAGCGCCTGGGTTGGGTAATCGGCGGCCTCGCCGTAACTCGAGACGAGGGCCACGAGGCAGTCTTGGCTGGCAGCCTCGGCCCCTTCGGACAGGCTGGAAATGTCCAGCCAGGACAAGCCTTTGGCGGCCCGATTCCAGTCGCGCAGGCATGGGCGATCAGCGATGAATCCGGCGGTGGATAAATTGCAATTGCCATGAACGAAACTCGAGAGCAATCCGGTCAAGGGTTCGGAGAGTTCGGCCAGCATGATTCCGGCCTCCTCGAGCAGTCCAGTTTGGGTCATGGTCAGTTCGTACTCGCCACGTTCGGCAAGGCTGGCAACCTCGGCGAGCACGTAAGGTGCGGCCCTCGAGAACCATGCGGCATCCCGGACTGGCAATCCTGGCAGTCCAGCGCCTTTGAATTCGAGGTGGAATGCGCCCAACGCTTGACCAAACCGGGCGAATGCTTCCGGGTCACGGTTGCCTGCAAGTGGCTGAAAGTGCTCGAGCGATTTGGCATGAAACGGGTGATGCTCAAGGATGGTCAGGGCGGTTTCTTCACTCACACCGCCAATTCTATGCTGGGTTGATCGGCTTCGATTGTGGGCTTTGCGGAACCTTCACGAATTTTGCCGCACACTGCCACCAGATCATTTGCCGCATACTGCCACCAGATCATTTTTGGAATGAGTCAAATGTCAAACTTACAAGACATATCATTGAGTTCTTTGCGGCAACAGGGCTCATTCCAAAAACGATTTAAGATAAAGGCATGAAACGAAGCTCGATCTTTTCGCACCCTTTCTTTCGTTACGCCTGGGTTGGCGCTCTCGGTTGCATGATCGGCGCGATCCTGTTCGAGATTTTCTTCCCCAGTCTGCCTGCAAGCTCGAGTGCGGCCTCACAACGGGTGGCGATGGTGATTGATACCTCCGGCAGCATGAGAGACGAAAACAAACTCGAGGAGGTCAAACGCGCCGCGATTGCCTTTGTGAACCGGCAGGCGAATTCCGCAACGGGTGTGGCACTGGTCGAATTCTCCACGAACGCGAGCACCGTGCAACCTTTGACCCGTGACGTGGCCGCGCTCTCGAGCAGGATCAACGAACTCGAGGCGAATGGCGGCACGAACATTGGCGCGGCGGTGATTGAGGGTGGTCGTGCTTTGGCCGCCGATGATACACGCAGCGTCCCCTCGAGCCTGCTCTTGTTCACCGATGGTCGTCCCGATGTCAGCGGCGAATCCGAGGCGCAGGGCCGTCGTCGCGCGATTGGGGCCGCCCAGCAGGTCCGAGAGGCTGGCGTGAAAATCGTTGCGATAGGCACCGAGGATGCCGACCCGAATTTCTTGGCCGAACTCACCGGCAGCCGTGACCTGGTGTTCTCGACCACGGCGGGCGCATTCGATGAGGCGTTCCAAAAAGCCGACAAGAAAATCCGGCAGATCTTCCAATCCGGCGGTGCGGGCAGCAGCAATCCACTCGAGGCGTTCGCTCGAGCCTGGGGCCTGGGCATGTTGCTCGGCCTATCGCTTGGGGCGGCGCTCTTGATTGCCGAGAACATCTGGGGCCTGCGCGGACGCTGGTGGCGGGATCTCAACTGGGTTCCGCTCGGCGCGGCGCTCCTTGGGGCGTTGGGCGCGATCATTGGGCAACTCGTTTACGGCCTGCTGCCCGATTCACCCACGTCTCGAGCCTGGGGTTGGGCGATCCTCGGCGCGGCGGTCGGTGCGATGCTTGGCCTTGCCGACCGATCCAAAACCAAAGCGGGCCGTGGTACGTTCGGTGGTTTCGCCGGTGGTCTGGCCGGAGGCTTGGTCTTCGATTTCCTTTCCAAATTCTTGACCATCGGTGAGGGTGACACCGGCATTCTGGCTCGGGTGCTCGGCTTGGCGGTGCTCGGTTTCGCGGTTGGTTTGATGGTCCAGGTCGTGCAGCAGGCACTCAAGACCGCGTGGCTGAGTGGTATCACCACCGGACCCTACGAGGGCAAACAGTACATCCTCGGTAAGCCAGTCGTGACGGTCGGACGGTCCGACGGCAACGACATTGGCCTGTACCGCGAGAAAAACCTGGGTTTGAAAGCGGGCGCATTCAGTTTTAACGCAGGCCGTTGGACGTACTCGGGCGAGGCGTTGCAAATCAACGGCTCGAGCCAGACGAACGCGGTTTTGAGCAGTGGCGACACGATCCGTTTGGGTGATACGGAATTTGTGTTCGAGGACAAAGGCAGCCCGCAAACGCAGGCCGAGAATCAACCCGAGCAACCCGAAACCCGAGCGCCTGTGATTGCACCCACACCGATTCCCGTCTCGGGCCCGACGCGCTGGAAGTTGATCGGCGATCCAATCCTCGAGATCAGTGCACCGGCCAAACTCACGCTCGGACGGCTGAGCGACAACAACCTTGTGATCGATGATGCGAACGTCTCGAGCCATCACGCGACGTTGGAAGCCACGAACGACACGATCAACGTCACGGATTTGGGATCAACCAACGGCACGAAACTAAACGGCGCGCTACTCGAGGCGAACAAACCCGTCAGTGCAAAAGCGGGCGACACGCTCGAGTTTGGGGATCGCGGATTTAAGGTTGAGCGGGCGTAAGGGGCAGAGTTGAAATCTGATTTAATTCGGGTTCCATTCGCTGTTCTGGCGAGGGCGACCACAAGGGACCGCCCCTACGAAAAACCTTGTGATTGACGGCAAAATCTTGAGGTGTTGACTTTACTTTGATCTTTTCACTTTCATCTGGTTTCCCTCACACCTGAAATACGCCCAGCCGGAACTCCTCCAACTTCGGATTTAACGCACAAACCTCGAGTGACCGAATCAGTCTTTCCCTGGTCTCGAGCGGTTCGATGACCTCATCCACCCACAACCGGGCGGCGGCGTATCGCGGGTCGAGTTCACGGTCGTATTTGCTTTTCACCTCGTCATATAAGGCTTTCAACTCGAGGTCGTCCGGTGTGTGCCCGTTGCGTTCGAGTTGCGCGACTTGAATCTCGAGCAGGGTTTTCGCAGCGGCGTTGCCGCTCATGACGGCGTACTTGGCGCTGGGCCAGGCGTAAATGAATCGGGGTGCGAAGGCTTTGCCCGCCATTGCGTAATTGCCCGCACCGTAACTGCCACCGGTGATGACCGTGAGTTTTGGCACGACACTGTTCGAGACGGCATTCACCAGTTTTGCGCCGCGCCGAATGATGCCCGCGTGTTCGCTGTCGCGGCCCACCATGAAGCCGGTCACATCGGAGAGAAACACGAGTGGCACGCCCGCTTGGTTCGCATCGAGGATAAACCTGGCGGTTTTGTCGGCGGCCTCGGCATAGATCACGCCTCCAACCTCGAGCTTGCCAGGTTTGCGAATGACCATGCGTTGATTGGCGATGATCCCGACGGGGAAACCGCCCAAGCGTGCGAAGCCCGTGGCCATCGTTTCGCCGTATTCGGCTTTGAATTCGGAAAAACTCGAGCCGGTGTCTGAGCCGTCCACGAGGCGATGAATCACTTCACGGATGTCATACGGTTTGCTGCCGTCGCTGCTGACAATCTTCAATAAATCTCTGGCTTCGAGATGCGGGGCTCGCGTGGCGTGACGACGTTTGGCCCACGCTGCCAGACCACCCTCGGCGTAAAGTCCGGCAAGATTTCGGATTCGCTCAAGCGCGTGCGCGTCGTCCGGTTCGCGGTAATCGACGGTTCCGGCAATGCTCGAGTGCATTGCTGCGCCACCAAGTTCTTCACTGCTCACGACTTGCCCGATTGCGGCCTTGACCAGTGCGGGACCAGCCAGGTACAAGCCGCTGCCTTCGGTCATGATCAGGGTGTCACACATCACCGGCAGGTACGCGCCGCCCGCCACGCAATTGCCCATGATGGCTGCGATTTGTGGCACGCCCAAACTCGAGATTCTGGCATTCAAGAAAAACACGCGACCGAAATCGTCCTGATCGGGAAAGATCTCGTCCTGCATCGGTAAGTACACGCCCGCAGAATCGACCAGGTAGACGACCGGTAAATGGTTCTCGAGCGCTATCGTTTGGGCACGGATGACTTTCTTGGCGGTGATCGGGTAGAACGCGCCCGCTTTGACGGTGGCATCGTTGGCAATCACCATCCAATCACGGCCTGCAATCCGAGCAATCCCGGTGATCGTGCCGCCCGCCGGAACCGGGTCTGGGTACATCTCCCAACCGGCGTGCATGGCCAGTTCATCAAACCTCGAGCCCGGATCGATCAGTGCGGCGATGCGTTCGCGTGCGGTCAATCGGTTCTTGGCGTGCTGTCGGGCGATGGCTTTCGTGCCGCCCGCTTGAAGGATGGTTTCGCGGCTCGAGCGCATGGTTTCGAGCAATGCTTCCCAGGATGGATTGTGGACGGTCATAAAAGAAGCATAACGGGGTTCCGTTCGGAAAACCCGAAAACGTCATGCGATCTCGAGAATCAACCGACGGTATATTCACCCATGCAGAAAATCCAGCAATTGATCGACCATTACCAACTCGAGGTTTTACCGGTCGAAGGCACGCTGTTTTCCAGCACCTACGTCTCGAGCCAGAAGACAACCCACGGTGATCCGATCAGCACTGCCATCATTGGTTTGTACGCCAACGAACCGAACAGCTTCTCGAGCTTTCACCGATTGCAACACGATGAACTCTGGCATTTTTACACAGGCGATCCGTTGCGTTTGGTCTTACTGCACCCGGACGGCTCGAGCGAAGCTGTGATTCTTGGGCCAGATTTCACGGCGGGTCAGCACGTGCAATTCACCGTGCCTGCACACACCTGGCAGGCCGGTCACACGCTCGTCGCGTACAGCCTGTTCGGTTGCACGATGGCCCCAGGGTTCACTGGTGCGTGCTTTGAAGGTGGCGAAACAAACGCGCTGCTCAAGCAATTCCCGGATCGTGCCACTGACATTCGCCGCTTGAGCGCCCCGCATGGCGAGACACGAATGCCGGAAGGGTATCGGCAATGAGCGCCGTGTCACACATGCTTCTCGTGATGAGCGAAAACCAAGGTCAAAATCTCTCAAATCTCGAGATTGTACGGTTTTACTTTTCCTTTTGGACCTCTGCGATTTCCCGTTTGATCTCGAGGCGTTCCATGACCACACCCAATTCGAGCGCGAGCGTGTCTGCCGCTCGCCAGAATTTCAGTGCGGTTTTCGCCGATCCGAACTCACGCTCAAGCGTGGCACGGGCGTGCAGCACGGAAAGTTTGGCCCGAGGGTTGTCGTGGCTGCCGTTCTGAAAATGCTCGAGGTCACGTTCGAGGCGTTCGCGTGGAATGCCCGCTCGGGCGAGGGCTTGGAATTCGGCGTTGCGTGCGCCCCAGAAGAACCAGCCGTGATAGTCGGTGTTCACCTCGCGGATTTCGAGTGCTTGCAGGGCGCATTCGGCGGCCCGTTTCCAGTCTTGCTCGAGAGAGTGTGCAAAGCACAACCAGGAATGGATGTACGCGGTCACAAGGTTTAATTGTGGGATTTTGTGGGCGCGTTCCAAGCCGAGCGCGTAGGCTTCGATCAAATTCTCGCGGGCCTGTTCGGGTTGTTGCAGGCCAATGTGGGCGCGGGCCACGGCCATCAAAGCGTAAATCTGTGACAGGTTGCGTCCGCGCACTCGAGCCATCGTTAAGGCGTGCGTGGCGTACTCGAGGGCGTTGGCAGGCTCGCCGAGTTCCAGGGCGGTCAGGGCCAGGGTGCGCATCGCGAAGATTTCTCCGGCGTTGAAGTTGACTTCTCGGGCGGTGTTGACGGCGGCATTCGCATCGCCAATGGCTTGTACGGGTTGCCCCAGAAAGTACCGGCAGTACGCCATCATGCTGCGGGCGTGCGCTTGCGCGATGCGTTGCCCATGATGCACCGCCAACCCGTGCGCCTCCTGTGCGTGCTCGAGCGCTTGCCGGTAACGTCCCAAGTCCAATTCGACGTTGAACAGCGTCCACAGCGCCTCGATCACCCATTCGTCCCGGCTTGGATCTTGGAGTGCCTGAGCGTTGCGCACGGCTTGGGCGGCAAACTCGAGCGCTTCGGGCAAATGCCAGCGTTGCTCTTCGAGCCAAGCCAGCGAGATCAGTGTTTCAACCGTGCCGAGGCTGTCGTTCGCGTGTTGCGCAATCTCGAGCGCCTGCCGGTACAGCGCGTCCGCACTCTCGAGGTCTTCGTTGTCATCACGTTTGATGTCCGCAAGGCGATTCAAGGCGGTGCATTCGCTCGGGGCATACACCCAGGTTCGGGCATGATCGAGCATTTCCTCGTACACCTCGAGTGCGCGTTGTTTGCGGTCATTGAACGACAACGCAAAGCCGAGGTTCGCGTACAAGCGTTGCGTGTCGTGCAAGCCAATCGCCATCGGTGTCGGTCGTGCCTGCGTCGGGTCTGGCCCGAGTTCGTTGAGGGTCACGCGGGCGCGTTCGTACTGGTAAATCGCGTCCGGCATCGCGTAGAGCTTGAAGGCATCATCCCCGGCGTTCAGGCTGTGACGCACAACACTGACCATTCGGCCCGCCTCGAATGCATGGTGCGCCAGGGTTGCAGCAGACACGCCCGGTGTCAACTCGAGCGAATCGAGCACCCGAGCATGAAGGAGTGAGCGTGCCGCGACCGGCAATCCCTCGAGCACCGCGTCCGAAAGCAAATCATGCGCGAGCTTGCCACCACGCAACACGCCCGCAACCTCGAGTTCTTCGCTTGCATCAAGAAGCGTGAATTCGTTCGCACCAAGAACACTGCCCGCGAGTGTAAGGTTGAATTCCTCGGCGGCAATCGCGGCAACCCGTGCCAGGTGCTTGGCATCACGTGAAAGTTGCTCGAGCCGACGCGCAATCAATCGCGCCACCCGTTCGGAGCGTGGCAAGCTGCGCCGGTCATGTTCGAGCAGCGCGTGCAAGCCGGTATCCGCAAGCGTGCGTAGCATCTCGAGCACGAACAACGGGTTGCCTCCGGTCAGGCGGTACAGTGGTTGCTGGTACGTCTCAAGTTCCTGGTCATTCAGGTTTGGCGCGTGATGCCGCATCAAATTCGCTAACGCGGAGGCTGGCAGCGGTTCAAGTTCGATCATGGCGGCCCGATCATTCTCGAGTTGACGCTGCATCCGTTCCATGATGCCTTCGGGCAGTTCGTGGTTGCGCAACACGACAATCGTGCGCAGCGGTTCGGTTGGGCGCGGATGATCGGATTCTCGGGAATGTTCCCGAGCATTCGATTCGCCAGGTCCGCTGCCACTGACCACACGCTCGAGCGCCCGCACCGCTCCATACGCACCGACCTCAAAACTCGAGACATCCCACAAATGCAAATCGTCGAGCACAATCGAGGCGTGTCGCTCGAACGCCCGCAAACCCCAAGCGACGAACGCATCGAACAGCCGCAGGCGTTCGGCATCGGAACGCAACGGTGGCGCGTCACCATCCTCGAGTTCTGGCACCAACCGTGAAAGTTCACGCCGCGCCCACAGCGGGTACTCGAGGTTCGGACGGTCGGCGGCGACCGCCCGGATCGCACGGGCAATCAGCGCATAAGGCACGTTCGCGTCCGTGGGCCTGCCGCGCAAGGTCACAAAAATGCCGCGAGACCGCGCAAACTCGAGCGCCAAGCGCGTCTTGCCCACGCCCGGTTCGCCGGAAATGTAAATCACCTGGTTTTTGTTCCAGGCCGCCTCGAGCGCCGCCCATTCGCGTTCACGACCAACGAAAGGCACGTTCTCGAGACCGTTCGATTCGAGCGTGGTCAGCCAATGCTGCAACGGCACTGGCGCGACCCGAGCTTGCGGCTCGGTGTTTTGGGTTGCGCCCAATTTGCCTTCCTCGCTCGGGCCGTGGCGCAAACGCAGGGCCAACTCTTGCGTTTCGTTACTCGGTTCAATGCCCAACTCGCGTTGCAAAGCCGCACGGCACGCCCGGTAGGCCTCGAGCGCCGCCGCACGGTTGCCCGCCTCAAGGTGCAACTGCATCACCTGCCGGTGCGCGATCTCATTCAACGGCTCGAGCCGCAAACGGCGTTTCGCCAAATCCAACGCCGCCTCGAGATCACCCTGCGCATGATGCACACCCAGCAATCGCTCGAGCGCACCGTCCAACCATTGCCGCGCCACCTCACGTTGCGCCGCCACCCAATCGTCAAATCCGGGTGCGTCTGGCAAGCTGAACGCCTCGAGAAAATCGCCTCGGTACGCATCAATCGCCTGTTCAAGTTCACGTTTCTCAAGGTCTGCATGACCTGGATTGAGTTCGCTGGCCCGTCCCGCCGCCTCGAGCGCAAAGAAATCCAGTGTGAAACCCTCACGCAAGCCGAGCGCGTCACGCGCCGCCACGAAATGATCGCCCAGCGTCTCACGCAAATACGAGACGGTGTTGCGCAAACTGCTGCGCCCTTGGGTTTCCGCGAACTCCGGCCAGAACAACGCCGTCAACCGCGCCCGAGGTTGCATTCCACCCTCGAGCGCCAAAAAGGTCAGCAACGCCAACGCCTTGCGGGTTCGCAAACGCACCGGTTCACCCGACCGACGCACCTCGGGCGGGCCGAGCAAGGCAAGCTCGAGCCGGTCAGCGGGGGCGATGTTTGGTTGCATGGAAGGCTCCGACAGGAATTTGTGGCTGTGTGAAGCTCGAGGGATATCGTTTCAACCGGAGTCTAAGCAATTCCCCTGCGTGTTGTGGTGAGTTTTGCACACATGCACCCATGGAAGAGATCAAGAGGCTCGAGCAGCTTCTAGCCCGGTGATCCTGACCAGCAATTGATCCCGCAATTCCACGGATCGCGTTTTGTTTTTCGCCCGTCGCAAATGCTCGAGTGCCTTTGCCGTATTCCCAAGCTCGAGGTACAGGTCCGCGAGTTGAATCAGTTCAGAAATGGTCCCCGCGAATTGGGAGTGAATCCGTCCAAGCTCAAGGTGAGCGCCCTTGGTTTTGCGGCGCGTTTTGCGACAATTTGGGCATTGTTTCGGCACGGAATCCGAAATGAACTGAAGGGTTTCATACCAATACGCCTGCTCAGATGCCGAAAATACAAAATTTGTTTTGCAATCCTCGCAAGTTCGAGCCTGATCGATATACGCGAAATTTGGAAAGCCGAAACCGTGTGCCTGCAACCATGGTTTCGCCTCGAGCGCCCGTCCAGCAGCCAAACAATGATCGCAAGCCCAGATCAGACGACTCGAGTATTTCGCGCTCCATCCCGGCTCGAAGCTGCCCCAGATGCTCGGTTTTTGTGTGACGGCCAAACGCTCAATTCGTAAAGGGGACGCACTTGCCTTCATGGTGCGTGCCTCACGGCAGCACGGGCAAATCTGATCCTTGAGCCGCATCTGTTGAAAAATGGAGGCTGGCCTGGACGTGGTTTTCTCCTGCGTCTTGCGCTTGCCCATGCGTCATTTTACGAGTTGCTTGTCACCCTGTTGGTCACAACCCACTGTTGGCGCGTTCTCGAGCGTATACTTCTCAAGTTTGAAAGCCACCCCGAGGCGCAGTTTCCAAGCAGAGTCTCGAGGCTGAATCCATGAGGAGGACGATTTGAAACTTCACGAGTACCAGGCGAAAGAATTGCTCGCCAAATTTGGCGTGCCCGTCCCAGCAGGCAAGATCGCATTCACCCCCGACGAGGCCAAGCAAATCGCGGCAGAGTACGGCAAGATGGTCGT
>JANOWZ010000132.1:0-2723 GCA_031418155.1 Deinococcales bacterium | reverse complement strand
CCTTCAAAGGCATCGCATTGCGCGTGCGCGGCGATGGCAAACGTTACGCCATCCAACTCGTAACCTCGAGCGCCAAACGGGTCACGTACCGAGCGGTTTTTGCGACCAAAGCGGGCCAATGGCGCGAGGTCATCGTTCCATTCTCGGCATTCCGACCCACACGGTCCGGGAACCTGCTGCGTGGACCGGCCTTGAACACCGGCACCATCGAACGTTTCGGCCTGACTGTCGGCAATGGACGCGCCGAGAATTTCAAGTGCGAAGTGGACTGGATTCGAGCGTATTGAAAGCCTGAACGTCACCGTAAAAATTTTCGTCCGTCGCCACCCGAATCATGGACGCGAACGGGCCATCAATCGTTCTCACAGGCCGTCGTTCGGACGCAATTGATCGATCAACTCGAGACCAGCGCGTTCTTCGGTTTGAACCCGTTCCATGTACTCGTTGACCAGTTCGGATTGACGCACCGCGAAGGCGAGCACCGCGAGGACATCCGCCAACTCGAGTGCCGAGAACCGCATCACGATCTGTTCGGCATCCGCGCCCTCTTTCCAGGCACGCCAGACGGTCTCGAAGGTCACGCGGGTTTTGCCGACGCGCCACACGCCAGCGGCATCTTCGCGCAGGGGAATGGTCAGGGGCTCGAGGATCATGGGTTCAGTGTGGCCGAAAGCTTGAAATACATTACAAATTGTAATATATTCTGTGGGTGAACGTCATCGCGCCACGAACTCTTCGCGTCTTCGTGGAACGCCACCCAGAAGCAGAAGAACCGCTGCGCGACTGGTACAACCACCTGCGGCGCATCCAACCGCAACATTTTGCAGAACTCAAAGAGCATTTCAACAGTGTGGACGCAGCCCGAACCAAAGAAGACCTGATCGTATTCATCTTCGATATCGGAGGCAATAAATACCGAGTCGTCTGCGGCATTAACTTCACCTCGAGCGTCGCCTTCATCAAATGCATCATGACGCACGACGAATACACCCAATGGAACAAACAAGGGAGGCCCTTATGACCGCACGCAACACGCACGCAACCCTCGAGCGAACCCAAAAAACTTGGGTGGCCTTCCAGAATCACGCGCACATCAAACGGCCCGACACGGAAGCCGAATACCTCGAGTTGCACGCCCTCCTGGACCACCTGACGAACGTCTACGCGATGGATGACGCGACGTTCGGACCATTGATTGACCTGATCGCCCGGTACATGCTCGAGTGGGAAAACACGAACGACCCGTGGGCAGCAACGCCAAGCACGCCACGTGATGCGCTCGCCAGTTTGATGCGGGACCGTGACGTGACGCAAGTGCAACTCGAGCGGGCGGGTGTGGTGGCGCAGAGCACGTTGTCACAAATTCTGACGGGCAAGCGTGGGGTAAGCAAGGGAACGGCGAAGAAGTTGGGGGCGTTCTTTGGTGTCTCGAGTACCGTGTTTTTGTAAGAGATGGCTGGCACAGCCGCAAGAGGTCGATCCAAAAAAAGCCTGTATTACTCTCCGCCAAATTTTCGGATAATTCGCCGAGCTTTGACAATAGTCAAAAAAAAGTAACGATAAAATTCGATGTGGTTTTCTATAACTCCGTTATCATACCTCCCCGCGAAATCCTCAATCTTGCACATTATATAAATCATTTGAGCGATGTCGTTTGCTCTATTTTGAACTTCCTCAACAACAGAGATTATTTCATCATCTCGATCAGCATATCTATCCAAAATCTTCTCGCACTTAAAAGCGGTTTCCTTTAGGTCAATTATGAATGATTCAGACCAAGGAACAAATTTTTGATTTTGCATTCGATTTGATTCGTTTGATAGTTTATGGTGCCTAAAGGCTTTAACAATGAGTTCTACTATTTTCGGATCTGGATAATTTGTTCCGGGTAAATCATCGTAATCATTTTGAAAAATGGAGAAATCATATTCTCCAGTATATTGTTGAACAAATGTTGAAAGACTGGTCAGAAAAAATAAAATTGCTTGACTGAGTTTTTGAGCTACTCTTTTGTCTTTTAGATTTATTTTGCTAGTAATCAGGCCGCTTTGAACAACATCTCTTATAGCTTTTTCAATTCCTCGAGATAAATCGTCCTTTATTTTTGATTTTTCATCAACAAAAATGCTTGGTGATGCAGTGTAAACAATCGGCCAACGTCTATGCCGAAGATCAAATGGCAAAAGCTCTGGATTGCCATAGTGATCATTAATTACACAGATGATCCTCTCCCACCCTAGCTTCGCTGCCGCATAACCTAGCTCGATTAGTACATTAGGATTAGGTGTTGGTTTTTTCCTTTCGTAATTGTTGTTACATCACATAGGAAAATGTGGCTTTTTTCAATTTTTTCTAAAATTGTTCGCGCAATTTCTGGAGATCCTGGGACATTCTTAGTATCTCGATCAAGCGAAAGCTCAATCCTAAGCTCCACATCTTTATGCATTCGACTAATAGCTTTTTCAGCCGCGCTTTGGATTAGGTTCTTGTTGATCGTGGATGGTTTATCGGATTGCCAAGAGTAAAAAACAATAATTTCCATAAACTAAATGACCCAAATCTCGGGTCCCTCAATCTCTCGAGGTAGTTGCTCATCCCAGTCGCCAAGTCCAGCCTGATCTGCTACCCTAACCAGCACATGCCAGCCGCAACACCAGACTTTGAAAGCCTCTCCAAAGAGGAACTTGTCACCGTCTGCAAAGCCCTTTGGCAAGCTGTACAAG
>JANOWZ010000131.1:0-5659 GCA_031418155.1 Deinococcales bacterium | reverse complement strand
GTGCGTACCGCCCGCCTCGAGAAATTCAAAGGCGTTGGCGACGGCGCAACCGGTGTCGTTGTGGCCGTGAAATTCGATGTCGCATTCGACGGCTCGACGGACTTCTTTGGTCAGCGTGTAAACCTGGCGCGGCGTGGCGACACCAACGGTATCGGCGAGGCCGACACGGTTCACGCCCATGCTTGCGACGGCCCGGTAAATCTCGAGGAGGTCTGCTTCCTCGGATCGAAACGTGTCCTCGGCGGAGAAACGAACTTGAACATTGTGCGAGATGACGAATTCGATCACTTCGCGGGCGGCCTCAATGATTTGCGCGATGCTTTTGCCGTGCGAGAATTCGCGCAGGTAACTCGAGGTTCCGAACAGCAGGTCCAGTCCGGCGACTCCGGTTTCGATGGCGACTCGAGCATCATCCATGTGGCAGCGGGTGTGCGTGATGACTTGGGTTTTCAGTCCAAGTCCGGCCAAGAGTTCGGCGGTGGCTCGAGATTCGGGGCTTGCCATCGGCGTGGTCACTTCGAGAAATTCGACCCCAAACGCATCGAGGGCTTTGGCGACTTCGATCTTGTCGTCTCGAGAAAAATTGCCTTTGGCGAACTGTTCACCTTCGCGCAAGGTCGAGTCGATGATGTGCCAAGCGAAACTCGAGAATTCTTTGGCGAGGTCACTTCGGACTGGACCAGATACGACATTGCCGAGGTTGATCGTTGGTGCTTCGCTTGGGTTGCTCATCTCGTCTCCTGAATTGATCAAATTGGGTACAAAAAATTCGGCCCGCAGAATTTGCGGGCCGGGATTCACGCGAACGTGCTCGAGTGCTTAACTCGAGGCCCCGGCGGTTTGTTTTTTCGAGGTGGCGTACACGGGGCGAAGATAACCCACGGCCAGAAGCGCCGTCAAGCCCGGATAACAACCTCAGATTTTCTTACGCACCATCGAGCCCCATTTGCCACGTTGTTGCGAGACGGTCAGACCAGCATGAAACCTGACCCAAGCGAGCGCTTGTCGGTAACCGAAGGATTCGGCGACACTCGAGAGCAGCAGGATCAGGCGGTCGCTCAGTCGGGTGTAACGGGTGGGCAGCAGGCCCTCGGCCCAGATTGCAGCCATCGAAAGGAGACTGCCGTAGAGGATGGCGAGCGCCGCAAATGCCGTGGCGAACGGTACGTTCAACTGGCCTGCTATCGCCGAGAAGAGCACGTAGGCGTAGCCGCCCACCTCGAGCGCGGGGCTCATCGCCTCAAGCAGCCAAAAGTACGGAATGGCGATCATGCCAAGCCGTCCGTATTTTGGGTTCAACAGCATGACTTTGTGATTGATGAGCGTCTCCCAAAGGCCGCGCTGCCAGCGGTTGCGCTGCTTGCGCAAGGTCTTCCAATCGCTTGGCACTTGCGTCCAACAGATCGGATCGACGGTGTACAAAATCTTGTACGGCTTGCCAGAGGCTCGAGCGGCGGCATGAAGGCGCACGGCAAGCTCCATGTCTTCGCCGACGGTATCGGTGCGGTAGCCGCCCAATCGCAGCACCATGTCGCGGCGAAAAATGCCGAACGCACCGGAAATAATCAGCAGCATCCCCATGTTGCCCCACATCAGCCGTCCGACCAGGAAGGCCCGCAGGTACTCAAGGACTTGGAAGCGTTCGACCCAACCACTCGGGGCGCGAAGGTCAGTGACGACACCACGGTCGAGGGTCGCGCCATTCAGAACGCGAATGGTGCAGCCAATCGCCACGATGCTATCGTCCTCAACGAAGGCTCGGGTCGCCCGCAGGAGGGATTTGGCCTCGAGCAAACTGTCGGCATCGACGGCACAGAACAGCGGGTATCTCGAGTGGATCAGTCCGACGTTGAGCGCGTCTGCCTTGCCGCCGTTGGCTTTATCGACCACGATCATGTTCGGGTACTTTGGGGATCGGTAGGCGGCTTTGATTTCGCTGGTTTTGATCTCGAATCGGGTGATTTTTGGGATTTCGATCAGACCGTAGGTTTCTTTCAGAACCTCAATCGTGTTGTCTTTCGAGCCGTCATTGATGACCACAACCTCGAATTCCGGGTAATGCAGGTTCAGGAACGAGTTGACGCTGGCGGCAATCGTCTCCTGCTCGTTGTAGGCGGGCACAAGGATCGAGACGGGCTTGTAAACCTCACGTTCGAGCAAGTCCTTGATGCTGACGTTCCCGCGCCGCAAGGCACGGTTCATGCCGAGCGCTCCCATATACAGCGAGGCCGCGTGGAATGTGTTGATCAGGGCGAAGTACATCAGAATGGTGATCTGAAATGCGTTGCCCAAGAACTCGAGTACACCCACCAAACCAGAGTACGCGAGAGATGAATAGAATCGTGTTCAGGTTGAGCCCGAGCCCAGCCTAAATTCCCCCGAGATTTGCGCTTCTCCTCGACCCCAGGCATACTGACCAGCGATGAGTACCCCCTCGAAGTCCGAAAATGAGACCTTTGCTGGCTTTGTCGCCATCGTCGGCAAGCCAAACGTTGGTAAAAGCACGTTGTTGAACGCGATGATGGGCGTGAAAATCGCTCCAGTCTCGAACAAGCCGCAAACGACCCGGCGCGGTGTGCGCGGCATTGCCACGGTCGAGAACCGGCAGGCGGTCTTTGTGGACACGCCCGGATTGCACAAACCGACCGATGCACTCGGGAATTTCATGAACGGTGAGATTCAAGGGGCACTCGCCGATGTCGAGGCCGCGATTTGGGTCGTCGATCTGCGCCGTCCGCCCGGTGACGAGGACGAACTGGTGGCCCGAACTCTGCACGGCTTCAAAAAGCCATTGTGGATTGTCGGCAACAAGCTCGATGTTGCCAAGTACCCAGATGGCGCGATGACGGCCTATGCGAAACTGCTCGAGCAGAACGGCACGAACCAGGAATTCAACCAGGTCAAACTCTCCGCCCAGAACGACACGAAGGCGGTCGCGGCCCTGCTCGAGGAAGTCATGGCGACCTTGCCCGCGAATCCATTCTTCTTTCCAGGATCGGGCAAATCGGATCAGTCCAGGGAGAACTGGGCGGCGGAACTCCTGCGCGAAGAGGTCATGGTCGCCTTGCGTGACGAATTGCCATACTCGGTGGCGACTCGGGTCACAAAATGGGAGGACCGCAAGGACGGCATGAACGTCCTGACCGCCGAGATCATCGTTGAGAAAAACCAGCACAAAGGCATGGTCATCGGTTCGGGCGGCAAGAAACTCAAGGAGATTGGCCTGCGCACCCGCAAGCAACTCGAGGTGTTCCTTTCGGCCCGCGTGTATTTGGACATCGAAGTGATCGTGATTGCCAATTGGCGCAGCGACAGCGAAGCCCTGCGCGAACTTGGCTACGAATAATCAGGCTCGAGCCACAGGGTTGAAGATGCTGCGAAGCGAACACAAAACTCGGGTCAGAGAACTGGCCGCCAGCTTCGCGCATCTGAATCCGGGACGCGAGCCGCTCGAGTTGGCAGCCGCGATCAAAGCCCGGCTCGAGTACGCGGATTTGGGTGACAAGGACGGGATGTTCGATCCGGTTCGCAACGTCGTGTTTCTCTCGAGCGCGGTGCGCCCGGAACGGCAACGTTTCACGATGGCGCACGAGGTCACGCACGCTTTGATCCTCGGCGATGACGACCTGCTTTCGGACCTGCACGACGCTTACGAGGGCGACGAACTCGAGGAAAACATCGAAACCCTCTGCAACGTCGGCGCGAGTGAAATCCTGGTGCCGCAAGTTCAACTCGAGCCGCTTCTGACCCGAATCGGACGTGGTGCTCGAGCGATCTCCAAAATCTCGAGCCAATTTCAAATCTCCCGATCCGCCGCCTGTGTGACCCTGGCAGAACACCTCGACTCGAGCGCGATTGTTGCGATACTGCGGGCCAAAGGCAAGGTAGCGTCACGGCCTCGCTCGGGCCTGTCAACCCGCGACGTTGAAGGTTTGACCACTTACGAGATCGGGCAAGCCTCGGGCAAAGGGAAACTCGTACTCGAGGTCGAATTCTCAACCCGCACCGAGCACATGAAATACCCGCTCGTGACTGGTACGCCGATCCCAGCGGAACACACGGCCTTCAAAGCCTATGAATCCGGATTGCCGCTCGAGGAGGAAAGTTTTATTCCGTTCCGAAGCGGCAAGCAGATGAAGGCGGTTGTCGATGCGTTCCCGGAAGGTGGCGTGGTGTTCACGGTGTTCACGGCGTTGAAGACGGCGAAATAGATCCTCGCTTCGTCAGGGCGAACATGGAGTTTCTTGACCCCAAGATGCACCTCGCGGGCAGGGTCGCTCGCCCCTACGTCACACGTTTTTCGTAGGGGCGATCCCTTGTGGTCGCCCTCGCCAGTACAGCCAATGGAACCCAAACGACTCGAGCATCCTTCTGGTTCACATGGTATTTTCGCGCCATGCAAAACCTTGGGTTCACCCGCTCGAGCGTCAAATTGGATCATGCCCTTCTGACGCTGGATTCGTTCATTCGTGCGCCATTGCCGGGTTTTGTCGGTGCGACGTGCGTGGTGCATATCGCCTCGGCGTTGGGGGCTCAGTTCACGCAGTACACGGTCGAGGCGCAACCGGGCGGCGTGTTCGGCCCCCCTCCGATTGAGACGAGCCGTTTTGTGTTCGTGCTCGAGGGTGAGTTCGTGTTGACGGTTGGCAAGAAGCCCCGAGTTCTGAAGCGCAAGGGTTATGCGTACATTCCGCCAAACCTCGAGCACAGCATCACGGCCAAGGGTGTTGCAAAGGCGATGGTGATTGAGAAACTGTATGAGCATTTGGGTGGTGATGAACCGGAATTGATCGTCGGTGACTCGAGCAAGCTTGTGACCGGTCCAGTCTTGGGTGATGCCTCGGTGCAGGTCGGCGTACTCATCCCGGACGAACCGCGTTACGACATGCAGGTGAACACCATGACTTTCGATCCCGGCGCGAGCCTGTCCCTGGTCGAAATTCACGTCATGGAGCACGGTTTGACGATGCTCGAGGGTGGTGGCATTTACCGTTTGGGCGACAATTGGTATCCGGTGCAGTCTGGCGACGTGATTTACATGGCTCCGTATTGTCCGCAGTGGTTTGGCGCGTTGGGCAAGTCGCGTTCGCAGTATTTGATTTACAAGGATTGGAATCGGCATCCGCTCGAGTAATTTCCGAACTCGGATGCGCCGCTCGAGCAAGCGTTTTCGCCATGCGTGTTGGAACTCGAGCCGCGTCCTGATATGTTGACGCTGTGAGCGAAGCCACATCCCCCTCGAATCAAGTTGTGCCGTTGGTGGCGCTCGAGGGCATCACAAAGTCGTTTCCTGGCGTGATCGCCAACGAGAACGTGGATTTGACGGTTCTGCCCGGCGAGATTCACGCCTTGCTGGGCGAGAATGGCGCGGGCAAGTCTTCGCTGATGAGCGTCTTGTACGGTCTGTATCGTGCCGATTCCGGTTCGATCAAGATTGATGGCAAATTGGCGCAGATCCATTCGCCGCAGGATGCGATTAAGCTCGGGGTTGGTTTGGTCGCGCAGCATCCGTTGCTGGTGCGTCGGCACACAGTGGCCGAGAACATCGCGTTGGGATTACCGACCAGCTTCTTTGCGCCAACCCGTGCGCTCGAGGGTCGCATTCGTGACTTGGGCGAGAGGTACGGTTTGGCGGTCGATCCGAGAGCTCGAGTCTGGC
>JANOWZ010000130.1:0-4486 GCA_031418155.1 Deinococcales bacterium | reverse complement strand
TACAGCGGTTTTCGGAATGATTCGGAATTTTGCGGGCAAAATTCGCTCATTTTTCCTCAACCGCTGTCGTTTCCACTCGCATGGCTCGCCAAATGCTTTGATTCCAAAGCATTTGTGAAATTGCTGTAATTCGAGAACGTTCTCTGATTCAGATGGAGCTCGAGCCTTGACAGGCGTGCGATAATCCCGCCGTGCAAGATGTCGCCTATCACCGTCCAACCGAGTTCAATTTCCCCGACGCGCCAAGTCGCCTGTATCCAACGAATCCCGCTGGTCGTTGGCAACTCGAGGTGGGTTTTGGCGATGGTCGTTTCTGGGCGGAGCAGCACAGGCTCGAGCCTGAGGTGAATTACTTGGGCGTGGAGATTTCGGGTGTCGCGGTGCAGAAGGCGATCAGCCGCTATCGGGGGGCGGGGGTGAAACGGGCGGTGATTGCACGGCTCGCTGCCGAGTGGGTGGTGCAGCATGTCGTGCCGGTCCATGCGCTCGAGCGGGTGTACGTGAATTTCCCCGATCCCTGGCCGAAAACCCGTCATGAGGAATCCAGGTTGCTCCGTCCGAGCTTCCTCGAGATGCTGACCACACGTTTGACCGATTCCGGCGAGGTTTGGTTGACCACCGATCATCCTGGTTATTTGGAATTCGCACTCGAGAGTGCGCGAGCCACCAACTTATACGAGATCACCCGGCCCGAGCCACCCGCCGCCGCGTTGCAAACGAAGTACGCGATGCGCTGGCAAGGTATGGGTTTGCCCGTGTTTCATGCCCGCTTTCGCAAAACCGCCGAAAGCCAGAATTCATTCACGCCACTACAGAGGTTTGAGATGCCACACGCCGTTATGACTGGGAACTTGCCAACCGAAAAACTCGAGAAAATCGTCAAGCAGGACAAGCATTACACGGTAATCCTGTTTGAACGCTACCTCGGCGATAATCGCGTGATGGTGCTCGCCCGGACTGAAGAAACCGATTTCACGCAAGAGGTTTTGATTGCCGCAACCAAACGCCAGGACGGTCAGATCGTGGTGGGCCTCGAGCCATTCGGTTCACCGTTAATCACAGCGGGTGTGAAGGCAGCGGTTGGTGCAGTAGCGGATTGGCTCGAGACGCAAGGCATGACTGTGGTTCGTCGGGCGCACTGAAATTCAGCGTTGCTCGAGGATCACGGTGGCGACCGCAAATTCCTTTTCGTGCGAAAGCGAAACGTGTGCGTTCCAGCCTCGTTCGAACATGATCGGCTCGAGGTTGGGTGAGAACCTGAGTTGAGGTTTAACACCTTCAAATTCGATCCAAACGTCCATCCAACCGTGTGTTTCCGGCCAGCATTTTTGAAAAGCTTCCTTGGCCGCGAAACGTGCCGCAAGGCTCGGGGCTGGGTCAGGTTTGGCGAGGCAATACTCGAGTTCGGCTGGCATGAAGGTGCGTTCGAGGAAGCGTTCTCGAGATGACGATGCAAGAATTTTTCGGATGCGCTCGAGCGCCACAATGTCGGTTCCAACCGCAACGATCATCGTCTCCTCCATTGACTCGAGTTTCGCATCATTTCCCGATTTGGATCAGCAGTCCTGACTCGGAACGCAAGGTGGCGGCTTTGCCGTCGAATTGAAACGGTTTGCCGTTCGAGTACGTGTCTGATGGAATGTTTTGCAAGCCAATTGTGCGCAAGTCCTCGAGTTTGGAGGGCAGGGAGTTGAATTGCGTTTTGAAGGCTTGAATGCCGCTGGTGATGATTGCGGCAGATTTCGCAAGCTCGAGGGCGCATTGTTCGGTGATGTCCGATTGCGTATTTTCCGTGGTGCGCACCAGAATTGCTTGCCCGATTACGTTGGCGTTTGGCGAATCGATTTCGGCTGTAAGTTGCTTGCTCGCAGCCTCAGAGCTCAGTCCGGGCGGGCAGGATCGCACATCAACCATCGAGGCTCGGGTGTGATCGGCAAGCCATGCGAGCGAACGGTTGGGTTGAAAATTGTAGGCTCGAGGCAGCAATAATCGGACGAGTTGAAGCGGGTTTCCAGATTGTTTAACCACCGATCCAGGTTTGGCGGTTTCGGCTTGGATCGCCATTTTTGTGATCCGATAATCGACGCGCAAGGCATTGACGTAAGGTTCGCGCCCAACCGAAATGGCCTCGAGTTCTACGAATTTTTTGCGCCATTCGCTGGCGGAGAACTTTAAAAGCGGCAGCGCGATTCGCAAACGCTCAAGGGCAAGGCGTGTGATCGTGTCGGCCACGACCTGCTCGAGCAGAGTGCCTTTGGCGGTGCGCAATATGGACCCGAGACGGACGACCAGCATCAGGTCGCGCCATGCGTCTTGGGATTGGTTGGAACGCCAGGACACTTCGGCCCGCACCAAACCCAGTTCGGCGAGTTGACGGGCTCCGAGCAAACTCGGTTCAAAACTGCGGATGTTGTATTTGGAGAAAATGGTGACATCCGGGCTCGAGGCTGGGGATCGCGCCTGCGTGAGCTTGGCGGCCTTCTCAAGCGCCTGCAATGCGGTTTTGTTACCGGACATCAGTTGGTCGGCTGCGGAGGCAATAAAGGCATCCTGGGCAAAGAATCCTCGCGGTTCGATCCCACCGAGTTTCATGGTTTTTGCGCCCTCAATCAGGACTTTCCAGGCGTTTTGATCGTCGGGCAGGTTCTCGAGTTTGATGCTCAGGTCGGCATCTTCGGGCGCAGGAACGTCTTTCGGGGCGAAGGCGAAGACGGCGATCACGGCCACGGCGAGCAGGGCGATCAGGGGCAGCAACCAACGGGGAAGGCGGTTCATTCGTTGCGCAGTCTAGCCCAGCGTGCCTCGAGCGAATAGTCTGGAGCTTGTGAAACCGGCCTTTCTCGAACGCATGAACACATTGCTCGGTCCAGAATTCTTGGCGTTTGAGGCGGCAATGCGGGGTGCTCGGGTCAACAGCGTGCGTGTGAATACGGGAAAAATCGAGCTTTCAGAACTCGAGGCGTTCGTTGGTCAATCGCTCGAGCGCGTCCCGTGGTGCGAATCTGGCGTGTACGTTTCGCATGAATCTCGGCTCGGCTCGAGTTGGTTGCACGCGGCGGGCGGCTTGTACGTGCAGGAGGCTTCGGCGATGGCGGTGGTTCAGGCACTCGAGCCACAACCGGGTGAGCGCGTCTTGGATTTGTGTGCGGCTCCGGGTGGCAAGGGCACGCACATCGCACAACTCATGCAAGGTTCTGGCCTGCTCGTCACAAACGAAATCGTCAACACCCGAGCCCGAATCCTGGCCGAAAACCTCGAACGTTTGGGATTTCCCGGCGTGGTCATGAATGAAGATCCGGCACGGTTGGCGGCGGCGTGGCCCGCGTTTTTTGATCGGGTCTTGGTTGATGCGCCATGCGGTGGCGAAGGCATGTTTCGCAAGGACCCGGATACGGCACGCGAGTGGACGGAAGACACGCCCGCAACCTGTGCGAGACGACAAACAGACATCATGAAGAGCGCAGCAACGTTACTCAAATCCGGCGGTGTGATGGTTTACAGCACGTGTACCTTTGCACCGGAAGAGAACGAGATGGTGATTGCAACCTTTCTCAAGGCTCACCCTAATTTTGAATTGCTCGAGGTCAGCGGATTCGAGCCGGGGCATCCCGAATGGGCCAATGGGAATCCAATCCTCTCGAGGACCGCTCGGCTGTGGCCTCACAAACTTCGTGGCGAAGGGCATTTCATCGCCAAGTTGCGCAAGATGGACGGCGAAGAATTTGAGGTTGCGCTCGAGGAGGACAAGGCGAATGTCGGCGGAGAACCATTCGGACGCAAGCATACGCTCGGCAGAGCTTGGCAAGAATTTTCTCGAGTGCTCAGCACGCCAGACAATGTGAATCACATGGTTTTTCGTGATGAGGTTCAAATCCCTGGGTTTGATACGCCCACGCTTGATGGCCTGAAAGTCATCCGGGCTGGATTGCCGGTCGCGCAAATCCAAAAAGACCGCCTCGAACCCGCGCACGCACTTTCGCACTGGTTTACCAGGGGATTCGCTGGCGTTCCCGCCTTGGACCTCCAGCCGAACGATCCTCGGGTGGCTGCGTTCTTGCATGGCGAATTGCTCGAGGCGGAGGGTGATTCAGGTTGGGTGTTGGTGCGTTGTGCGGGCCTTGGATTGGGTTGGGGCAAGCGGGTTGGTGGGCGGATCAAAAACCATTACCCGAAACATTTGCGCACACCCTAGTGCACCGCCACTTTGATTTCTACGTATTGCTTCGTATCCTCCGAAATCCGTTGGCGCTGCACTAGACACTACTCCCGTTGGTCGGGTGATTTTGAGAAAACCACTCATAATCACCGTGGTCTTGCACTAGCAGGAGCAGGTTGAACCTGTACCATTGAAAGCAGCGGTTTTCTGCTTTCAATCCGAGGTGAGCGAGTGACGAAAAATCAAGTCGTCTTACTGGTCGTGTATCCGAAGCGACCCAAGCGCGAATGGCCCGTTAGGTGCCAGCTTATGAGCAAGAAGCCCGTCAGG
>JANOWZ010000129.1:0-4033 GCA_031418155.1 Deinococcales bacterium | reverse complement strand
GATGCGAAAGCCGAACTCGAGAACACGCTCGAGTCGATGTCGGACATCACAAGTGATGCTTTGAAAGGGGTGGCATAAACATGATTGAAACAAGTTGGTACGTCGCCCTCTCGGGCATTCTCTTCTCGATTGGAGCCGTTGGCTTCCTGACGCGCCGCAGCGCGATTCAGATGTTCTTGTGCGTCGAGTTGATGCTGAACGCCGCGAACCTCGCGCTCGTGGCCTTCTCTCGAGCCTGGGGTGATCTGGTCGGGCAATCCGCCGTGTTCATCATTTTGACGCTCGCCGCCGCCGAGGTTGCGATTGGCTTGGGCATCATGGTCACAATTTTCCGCAAACGCGCTTCGACAAATGTCGATGAACTCTCGAGCCTTCAGGGGTGAGTGTGACCGATTTTCTTTCGCACAATTTGTTCGCGCTCATGCCGGTGTTTCCGTTTGTGGGTTGGTTGATCAACATTTTCTTTGGCAAGCGCATGAAGGAACCGACCCCGGCGATCATCGCGTCGTTGATGGTTTTGATTTCGTTCGTGATTGCGGTGATTGGGTTCACGCAAGTCTCGAGCGCCAAGGAAGCCATCGTTGATACCGTGCGTTGGGCGTGGTTGCCCGGTGTCGGTGGCGAGGGCAAAAACCTCGAGTTCGGGTTTGCGTTGGATCGCCTCTCGAGCCTAATGACGTTGATCATTACGGGTGTTGGATTTTTGATTCACGTCTTTGCCGCCGGGTACATGCACGGCGACAAGGGCTTCTCGAGGTTCTTCGCGTACTTGAATTTCTTCATCGGGATGATGTTGATTCTGGTGCTTGGCGATTCGTACCCGGTGTTGTTCGTCGGTTGGGAGGGCGTGGGTGTCGCCTCGTACTTGCTGATCGGATTTTGGTACACGGACTTTGCGAATTCCGATGCGGCTCGCAAGGCGTTCGTGGTCAATCGAATCGGTGATGCGTTTTTCATGCTGGCGATGTTTTTGATGTTCCGTCAGTTCGGCACGTTGAACATCCACGAAATTGCGGAGGTCGTGAACAAAGGCGAAATCGCGTTCGGCATTCCGGTGCTCGAGGTGATTGCTGGATTCTTGATTCTTGGTGCGGCTGGCAAGAGTGCGCAGTTGCCGCTCTCAACCTGGTTGCCTGATGCGATGGCTGGCCCGACTCCAGTCTCGGCCCTCATTCACGCGGCGACGATGGTCACGGCTGGCGTGTACTTGGTGGCCCGCTCGAGCTTTATTTTCTCGAACGCTCCGCTGGCCTCGAGTTGGTTGGCTTGGATCGGCGCTCTAACAGCACTCTACGGTGCTCTCTCGGCAGTGGCTCAAACAGACATCAAGAAAATTCTAGCGTATTCGACAGTTTCGCAACTCGGTTACATGTTCATCGCGGTTGGCGTTGGCGCGTACTGGGTCGGCATCTTCCACGTGATGACGCACGCTTTTTTCAAGGCGTTGTTGTTCCTCGCCAGCGGTTCGGTGATTCACGCGGTCGAGGGTGAGCAGGACGTTCGGCAGATGGGCGGCCTCGCCAAGAAACTCCCGACAACGCACATCGTTTCGTTGATCGGTGTGCTCGCCATTTCTGGCATTCCGATCTTTGCGGGCTTCTGGTCGAAAGACGCGATCCTCGCCGCCGCCTTCTCAAGTCCGTTCACGAATTTCGAGGGCATCGGCAATTACTTGATTTATGGCATGGGCCTGATCGTGGCTGGTTTGACGGCGGGCTACATGTGGCGTTGGTACGTGTTGGTCTTTCAGGGCGAGTATCGCGGCCAAGCGCACCCGCACGAAAGCTCGAGTGTGATGACGCTTCCACTTTGGGTGCTTGCAGGTTTGAGCATCGTCGGTGGCTTCCTCGGACTTCCGCACCTCTTGGGCAAGAACGCGAATTGGCTCGAGGGTTTTCTCGAGGAGGTCGCTCCGAACGCCAAAGGTTTCGCCGAGATTCCCGTTTCGATGGAATGGGGCATGATCGTTTTCGCGGTGCTCGCGGCGGTGATCGGCATTCTGGTCACGCGCAATTACTTCATGAACGAGGGTGCCATGAGCGTTGCGAATGTCAACAACCGTTTCGGCGAGGCATCGCGTCACGCCTTGTACTTGGATGACTCGTACAACCTCGGTCTGGGTCAAGGTTCCAAAGCGGTGTCCCTCGGGCTCGAGTACGCCGATCAGTACGGCCTGGATGTCGGCGTGGTCGCCACCGCGAACGCCGTGGCCGAATCTGGCTCGAGTTTGCGCTTGTGGCAATCCGGTTTCGCTCGAGCGTATGCGGTTGGGATTTTGTTGGCGACGGCGGCCCTCGTGCTGTTCGTGGCCTTAAGGAGCTTCCAGTGATTTGCGCTTTCTTGATCCTTCCCTTGCTCGGCGCAATGCTGGTGGATTTCTTTCCACGCGCCTCTCGAGCCGCTGCCGCGATTGCTTTCGCCCTCGCCAACTTGGTCGTCGGGCTGGTCTTCTGGCTCAGCGGGCGTTACCTGACGGAAACCATGAACCTCTCGTGGTTCACGCAACTCGGCGTGAATTTCAACATCGGGTTTGACGGCTCGAGTTTGCTGCTTGCGTTGGTCGTCGCCTTCATGACACTGCTCGCACTGGTTCACGCAGCAAGCCGTGACGACATCGAACCGACCAGCGGTTTCTACGCGCTGGTCTTGGCAATGAGCACCGGTTTGATCGGCATTTTCGCGGCTCGAGATTTGATCCTCTTTTACGTTTTCTTCGAGGCCACCTTGATCCCAAGCCTATTCATGCTGGGTCGTTACGGTCGCGCAAACCGCACCCGAGCCGCGACGAAGATGGCGCTGTATACGCTCTTCGGCGGTCTGTTGATGCTCACGGCGATTCTGGGCGTAAAGTACATTTCTGGAGCCTCGAGTTTCGCCCTCGCCGATGTGCTCGCCGCAGTCAAAGCGCGTCCGTTGCCGATTGATGTTCAGACCTGGTTGCTGCTCGGATTCCTCGCCGCGTTCGCGGTCAAGACTCCCCTGTTTCCATTCCACAATTGGCTTCCAGATTTTCACGCCGAGAACCATCCTTCAGGTGTCGCTGATTTGATGGGCACGCTTTACAAAGTCGGCGGTTACGGCCTGTTCCGTTTCGCGCTGCCACTGTTTCCAGATGCCGCCCGAAACCTGCAACCCGTGCTGATGTTCCTCGCGGCCTTCACCGCGATTTACGCCGCTTGGATCGCGTTCTCTGTGCCGGATTGGAAACGGCTGCTCGCTTACGCTGGCCTCTCGCACATGGGCCTGGTCGCGTTAGGCATGTTCAGCCTGCATCCGATTGGCATGACCGGCGCGATCATCCTGCTGGCCTTCCAAGGTGTCTACACCGGTGGTCTGTTCCTGCTGACCGGCATGGTCCAAGAACGCATCTCGAAACTCGAGCCTGGACTTGATCCTGAGAAAGCCATTGACCGTGGCCTCGAGATCGGTTCGATTCGTGGTCTTGCCGCCAGTGCGCCCGCGCTGGCTGGTGTCGCGTTGACCATCTGGTTCGCCAGCATTGGCGTTCCGGGTCTCGCCGGGTTCGTTGGTGAATTCAGCGTCTTCCTCGGTGCGTATCAGGCAAATCCTTGGATGACGGCGCTGGCCATTGCCACCGTGATTGCTTCGGCTGCGATGGCCTTGCGTGCATACCAAAAAACCTGGCTCGAGGAACCCACGCATGAAGTCCCAGAAGTTCGTGCACGAGAATGGTGGGTGCTCGCACCAGTTCTGGCTGTCGTGATTTTCTTCGGTATCTTCACCGCACCAGTCCTTAACCTGCTCAAACCGAGCGTCGAAGCGAACATCAAACACATTCAAGTCGTCGGCGTTCAAGGTTCGCTCGAGAATCCGAATACGCTCGCTGGGAGGATTCGCTGATGCCTGTCGCACCCGATGTCAATTGGTTGGCGCTCCTGCCATTCAACCTTTCGCTCTTGACTGCTGTCCTCGTCACGATCCTCGGCTTTTACATCTCGAGACGTGCCACAGCTTGGCTCGGCATTGCTGGTTTGGTTGCCGCGTTGATTGCCGATATTGCGATCTGGGGCCG
>JANOWZ010000128.1:0-2023 GCA_031418155.1 Deinococcales bacterium | reverse complement strand
TTTGGCGTGCGCCGCGCTCAGTCCAGTTCGCACGCTGGCGCTCGAGTGCTCGTCATGAATGTAAATACTTTTCCAGGCTCGAGCTTGAAAACTGGCAATCAGTTTGGCGCATTGCGTCCATGCGGGCGAATGCTGATCGTAGTACACGGCGATGTGACGGGCGGATTTGTTCACAGCCGTTCAATGAACCTCGCAGTCGTTTTCGCTCGTACATCCTCGAGAGTCGCTCCCGGCATCAATTCGGTCAGCACCAATTCACCATTCACGAATTCAAACACCGCCAAATCCGTGATGATCACATCCACCGAACCTCGAGCCGTGATTGGCAACATGCAACTTGGCACGATCTTGCTCGAGCCGTCACTGTTGGTGTGCGTCATGGTGATGATCAATTTTTTCGCACCGCTCGCCAAATCCATCGCGCCACCGACACCCAAAAGTGGTTTGCCCGGAACTGCCCAGTTCGCAAGGTTCGCGCCCTCATCCACCTCGAGCCCGCCCATGATGGCAACGTCCACATGACGACCCCGGATCATGGCAAACGAATCGGCACTGTCAAAGTAACTCGCACCGGGAAGTGCCGTCACTGGAATCTTGCCCGCATTCACCGGGTACTCGAGCGCTCCGCCATCCTCGGGTGATGGTCCAACGCCGAGCATTCCGTTTTCGGTGTGCAACAGAATCCCGTGATCCGGCGTGATCAAATCCGCGACAAGAGTCGGAATGCCAATGCCAAGATTCACGACATCACCACGTTTCAACTCGAGCAACGCACGATGCGCCATGTGCATTCGCGCATCGTCCACACGTTTGATGCTCGCCTTGACACTCGCACTCGAGCCGAGCAGTTCGAGCGTGACATGCGCCTGCACCAAAAAATCCACGAACATGCCGGGGGTGTGAATGTGCTCCGGCTCGAGGCTTCCAACTGGCACGATCTCTTCGACTTCAGCGATCACGAGGTCAGCGGCGGTGGCCATCGCACGGTTGAAATTCTGTTCGGTCATGCGGTACTGCAAATTCCCGGCAGTGTCTGCCTTCCAAGCTCGAACCAGCGCGACGTTGCCACGAATTCCAGGCACGAGCACGTGCGGGATACCATTGAAATCTCGGGTCTCGAGGTTCGCAGCGATCACCGTTCCGGCAGAGGTCGGCGTGAAGAACGCAGCGATGCCCGCACCACCGGCACGCAACGCCTCGGCAAGTGAACCTTGCGGAATGAGTTGGACCTCGAGCGCACCGGATTGCGCGGCGGCAACGGCTTCGGGATTGCTGGTGAAAAACGAGCCGATGGCTTTTTTGAGTTGACCGTTTCTGAGCAACCGTCCGCCACCCAAACCGGCCTCGCCAACATTGTTGCCAACAAAGGTCAAGTCTCGAGTTTGGGTTTCGGCCAGCGCATGAACCAGATGGACGGGATGACCGGTCATGCCGAAACCACCAACGAGGATCGTATCGCCAGTCTTGACCATCGCGGCGGCTTGGGCGGGCGTGATTTGCGGGACTTGTTTCATTGGATGCCTCGAGAATTCGGGTTGGACTTGATGCAGGGCGAGACATGTCTCGCCCCTACGAAAATTTTTAGAGGCGTTGAATGATTGCGGCTTCGCCTTGACCGACACCAACGCACAGGGTCGCCAGTCCGTACTCGGCGCGTTCACCCAAACTTGCTCGACGTTGCAATTCGTGAATCAAACTCGTGACGATTCGCGCACCGGAGCAACCCAACGGATGCCCGAGCGCGATTGCGCCACCGTTGACGTTGGTGATCGATTCCGAAATCTCGAGTTCGCGCAGCACGGCAATCGACTGCACGGCGAATGCTTCGTTCAATTCGACCAAATCCAAATGCTCGAGTTCGATGTTCGCTCGAGCCAAGGCTTTCGGCACGGCATTCACTGGCCCGAGGCCCATTACTCGCGGATCGACACCGGCGGCGGCACCACTGACCCAACGGGCAAGAGGTTTGATACCCAACGCATCGGCTCGAGATTCGCTCATCAGCACCAAGGCGCTCGCACCG
>JANOWZ010000127.1:0-2723 GCA_031418155.1 Deinococcales bacterium | reverse complement strand
GCTCGAGGCGATGGGAGTGGATGTGCTGGCGGAGGATGTGGCTCGAGTGTCGCCGGTGCGTTGGGCGCATGTGAACATGTTGGGGCGGTACGAGTTCAACATGGACCCGGCGGTGGCGGGTGGTGATCTCAGGCCGTTACGAGACCCGGATTTGGTGTTGTACGGGGATCAGGCAGCGTGACTGGGACGGTGTTTTCGGGGGATAACCCGGTTTTTGATTTTTACCCTTTGCGACCAGCTACGGTCAGAAAGGAATGTTCAACGCAGCAACGTTGAAACCCTGTGATGTCCAGGAGTCCCTACCCAGCCGTGCGGGAAGGTAACCGAACGTGCGAAGCGCTGGGAACAATGTTCCAAAGCTGGGAGCCTCAATCCGGTGATGGACTAGGGAGAGATGGGAATGCAGAACGCAAGTCAAGCATCACTTTACGGCCCGTAAAACAAGCAGGTGAAAGAGGCTGTCACACCTACCAAAAGGAACGCGAGCGGTTTGCTTGGTGGAGTAACAAGCAACGACATCCACACACTCGCCGGGTTAGAGATGCCAGCTACGCCCATCGCCATCGTCCTTTCTGAGCAACTGGGTAAACCCCGTGAATCCCACACCACTGGTATCCCAACCGTAAGGAAGGGGGATGGTTCAGGGGGCAAAGGAAGTCGGAGCAAGCGAATGTCGTGCTGTAACCGTGCGAATAGGGCCGTGATCAGATCAACCCTCGAGTTAATGAGGCTGTCTGGCACGAACATACCCAACCTGAAAGGGTGCTGACTTCCGACTGGTTCTTCCCGATAGAAACCGATTGCAACACTCGGAACCCAAGGAGACGTTAGACAATGCTCGTCATTGAACAGACCAAGGGACAAGCCCTCCAAAGCTGGCAGGACATCAACTGGACTGCCGCTCAAAGGCATGTGGAGCACTTGCAGGCCAGAATCTATCGAGCCGCCGAGAAACAACAGCACGCGAAGGTCAAAAACCTGCAAAAGCTGTTGGTTCGCTCAACTGCCGCAAAACTCCTGGCCGTCCGTCAGGTCACGCAGGAGAATGCGGGCAAACAAACCCCAGGTGTGGACGGTGTGGTGGTAGACACGCCAAACGCACGAATTGAACTGCACAAAAGTTTGACGCTCAAAGCGTATAAACCCAAACCTGTCCGTCGAGTGTTTATTCCGAAAGCAGATGGCAAGCAACGACCGTTGGGAATTCCAACGGTGAAAGACAGAACAATGCAGGCCCTGTTGAAGCTTGCTTTGGAACCTGAATGGGAATCTCGGTTCGAGGCGAATTCGTATGGGTTCAGACCAGGAAGATGCACGATGGACGCCGTGAGTGCCATTCACAAAACCTTGTTGCAACCTGGAAGTAGCGAATGGATTCTTGATGCGGATATCAGCGCGTGTTTCGATGAAATCAATCACGAAGCGCTTCTGGCGCAACTGCCCGTCTTCAAAGGTGTGATTCGATCATGGTTGAAAGCAGGTGTGATCGAATTGGGCCGCTGGACTCAAGGTGAATCTGGCACGCCACAAGGCGGGGTGATCTCGCCGCTTCTGGCAAACATCGCGTTGCATGGCCTGGAACGGTTGTTCGGGTCTGAAACCAAATCTGGAGCGAGTATCAAGCCTTGCAAACGAACTGGATTCAATCGTGGCGTGAGCCTGATCCGGTATGCGGATGATTTTGTGGTGATCGCCCCATCAAGCGAGATCCTCGAGACGCACGTGATACCGCGATTGAAGGTTTTTCTGAACGAACGAGGATTGTCGCTTAGTGCTGCGAAAACCCGTGTGCTGCATATCAGTGATGGGTTTGATTTTCTTGGTTTCACGATTCGACGCTTTGGCAAGGCGTTGTTGACGAGACCACAGAAGCAGAAAACCTTGGAGCATTTGGCACGCATCAAGGCATACTTGAAACGCAATGGCCACACCCCAGCGGGCGTGGTGATTCAAAACCTCGCACCCGTGATCCGTGGTTGGTCGAATTACTACCGCTACGGAGCCTCTTCGATCACCTTCAGGAAGGCAGATCATCGCGTCTGGCAATTGCTGTGGAGATGGGCCAGGCATCGCCATCCGAATAAATCGGCTCGATGGGTGCGAGCGAAGTATTTTCACAACGACGGGTATTGGACTTTCTTTGAGAACAAAGCGCAGCTTGTGCGACACAGCGCAACTCGGGTTTCACGTTTCGTGAAGGTCGCTGGAAGGTCAAGTCCTTTGAATCCTGCTCAGCGGACGTACTGGATCGAACGTCGAACGCGCCATGTTAAGCAAGGGATTACGAATGCAGTTCGGTTGAAGTTGCTGGAACGACAAGGGTATTGCTGCGCGTGTTGCGGGTTGCCTTTTGCTGAGGGTGATCCGGTGCAGGTTCATCACGTGATTCCACAGCAATTGGGTGGATCGAATGCCCTAAAGAATTTGTCGTTGTTGCACTTCTGGTGTCACCGTGGGTATCACGGACGGGTTGGGTTTAAGGTTGGAAGGGCTTGAGCCGGATGCGGTGAAAGTCGCAAGTCCGGTTCTGAGGGGGCTGGGGGTCAGTGATGATCCCTGGCTACCCGGCCACGAGACCCCCTTCCCGAGTGGTTACGGTCAGACGCGCCAGAATATGTTGTTGCGGTACAGCCAGAACAACACCATCCAACAGGCCAGGATGATGCCGATGATGGCGAGGCGCATGGCTTTGCTCGAGGCTGAACTATTTGATCCTGCACTGC
>JANOWZ010000126.1:0-2017 GCA_031418155.1 Deinococcales bacterium | reverse complement strand
AATTCTGATGTACGTGATCTTCATGTACCTGCTGAACAACCGTTTCTCGCAAGAGGCGCTCGAGACGGTCAAACGCGGTTGGCAGGATGCCTGGTACACCCGACCCGGCGAGGTTGATTTTGTCACCCCAGTCGAAACGCCCGTGCCAGCATCGCCAGCCAAGCCGGAACCCGTCGCATAAGCCAATTTGGTCATGCTTGGCTTGGCCGCTCGAGATACGATTCAGGCATGAATTTCGCCATTCGCACGATTGAAGCAAAAGACGCCGCCGAATTTTGGGCCTTGCGGTTCGAAATGCTCGAGCTTGAACTGTTCGCGTACAGCGCCGACCTTGAAGATTTTGCCGACACCACGATTGGCGATCAGGTGCGCAAACTCGGGGCGTTGACAGATGGAGATTGTGCTGTGGGCGCATGGTTGGATGGTGAACTGGTCGGATCGGCCATTTTGCGCCGCGAACCGGGCCGAAAATTCAGGCACAAAGCCAATGTCTTTTCTGTGTACGTCAAACCTCACGTCCGAGGCCAAGGGATTGCCAAAATCATGATGCTCGAGGTGATCGTCCGCGCCAGATTGCTCCCACAGATCACGCAACTCAACATCGGCGTGATGAGCACGCAGGCTGCGGCTCGCGCCCTTTATGAATCGCTCGGGTTTGAAGCCTGGGGTTGTGAACCTCGAGCCTTGTGCATTGAAGGTGTCTTTGCCGATGAGACGTACATGGTTTTGAACCTGCGCTAACCCAAACGTGACTCGAGGTTAGGTGAAAGCCCATCACAAAGCGTTTAATGCCCATGATGACAACCAACATGACCGGCAAAATCGTCCTGATCACTGGAGCCACCAACGGCATTGGTAAGATCGCCGCCATCGAACTGGCCCGCATGGGCGCGAGTGTGTGCATCGTCGCCCGCAACCGTAGCAAAGGCCAAGCGGTACTCGAGGAGATAGGGCGCGAAACCAACAACGTGCAGATCGAACTGTTCATTGCAGATCTTTCCAGCATGGCCGACGTGCGCAAACTCGCGCAAGAATTCATGGCGAAACACGGAACGTTGGATGTGCTCTTGAACAACGCGGGCGCATTTTACAGCGACTGCAAACTCAGCGCCGATGGGCTCGAGATGACGTTCGCGTTGAATCACATATCGTACTTTTTGCTGACGAACTTGCTGCTGCCAACCTTGAAGAACACACCGAATGCCCGTGTGGTCAGCGTCTCGAGCGCCGCGCACCTTCAAGGCCGACTGGACTTTGCGAACCTGCAAGGCGAACAAAAATTCAGCGGTTGGAAAGCCTACAGCGATTCCAAACTCGAGAACGTCCTGTTCACCCTGGCGCTCGCACGGCGTTTGGCCGGAACGGGTGTGACCGCAAACTGCTTGCACCCCGGATTTGTCAAAACCAGTTTTGGCGAGGGAAACTCTGGAATTTTTTCCGTGGTCCTCGGGATTGCCAAAAACCTGATGGCCATCACACCCCAAGCCGGAGCGCAAACCATGATCCACCTCGCCTCGAGCCCGGACGTGGCGGGCGTGACCGGCAAGTATTTTGACAAAAGCAAAGCTGTTGCCTCGAGCGCCGCATCGCTCGATCAGGCCGTGCAGGAACAACTCTGGGCGCAAAGTGAGAAGATTGCCGGATTGGGTTGAGGCTCGGGTAAACACAAGATTGGAAATCGTTTCTGGAATCACCAGAAACCTGATTGCGGCATTTGCTCGAGTGAAATTTTAGAAAACACTCGAGTCCGAGATTTGGGCGCGTTTGAGTGCTTGGCGAATAAGCCTTCGCAGCAACCAGGGCCGCCAGAATCCTGCTTTGGCCAGTTCGTTGGCGTGACGTGTTCGCACCGATTCCTCAAGCGCCCGCTCGAGTCGTCGTCTACCATCCGCAACGATCTGTAGGTTGCCCATTCGACCTCCTGTAGATGACCATGTTACGGGACTGAACTGCGTTTCGTTCCCGTACCTGAATCAACTCGAACCCCACATGATTGACTGGCATGGTTTACGCTGTA
>JANOWZ010000125.1:0-5714 GCA_031418155.1 Deinococcales bacterium | reverse complement strand
ACTTTTCAACCAACCGGTCATCTGCTTGACCTCGAGCGATTGCACTTTCACGATGTCTTGTGCCGCTTTTTTGACCTTCGCATCCTTGCCGTTTTTGAGGACGAAATTGGCCATGTCCACGGCGATGTTGTGGTGCGCGATCATCTGTGACATCCAATAAATGTCGAAGGTTTTGCCGCTCGCCTTCTCGAGAGCGCCCATCGATTTGCCCATGCCGCGCATTTGCATGTCACCCATTTGCGCGAAGCTCGAGCCGGTTATGGGTGCGGTGAGGGCGAGTGCTGCGATGATGGTTAATTTTAGAAAGTGTTTCATACGTGCACATTCTCGAGCATGTCTGTAAGGTTTGTGTAAAGGTCAAGCGCTCGGCAAAATCAGCGAGAAACCCGAGCCAGTTCCGAAATCGCTTTCGACCTCGAGCCGTCCACGCATCGCTGTTGCCAGATGCTTCGAGACCGTCAGGCCGACACCGGAACCGCCCGTGGCACTCGAGCGGCTGGCATCCACACGGTAGAAACGCTCGAACAAATGCGGTAGGTGCTCGGCAGGAATTCCTGGACCGGTGTCACGAACCTCGAGAAAGATTTGGTTGGCTCGAGCCTGAATGTTCAGGCTCACCCGACTTCCCGGTGCGTGCTTGAGTGCGTTGGTGAGAAGGTTGATCAGGATTTGTGTCACCCGATCACGGTCGGCGGTCACGAAAGCCTGATCGGGCAAGGTCACTCGCAGTTCGTTCTGCTGCTCGAAAAACATTGGTTCGTAACGTTCAATCACCTCGCGCACCAAGACCACCAGATCGAAACGCTCGAGGTGCAATGTCACCGCACCAGCCTCAACCTTGGAGACTTCGGCAAGGTCATCGACCAATCGTTTCAACCTCGAAACTTCATGTCCAATCGCCAGGGCCGCCTGTTCCCGATCCACCAGGCCATCGTGTAAGCCCTCGGCGTACCCTTGCAGGCCCGCCAGTGGCGTGCGCAACTCGTGCGCGACCGTGCCGATCAATTCGATGCGTCGCGCCTCGACGGTCTCGAGCGATGCCGCCATGCGGTTGAAATCTTCGATCAGCAATCCGAGTTCGTCGGCATCACCTTGTGGCAGGCGTTCCGAGTACGCACCGGCGGCGATCCTTCGGGCCGCACTCGAGACACGACTGACCGGTTCGATCACGCGCCGTGCGACCCAAAATCCGACGATCACGGCGAGCGGAATGCCAACGACCAGCCCGACCAGCAACGATTGCGTCAACGACCTCGAGAATCCGTCACGCAATTCGCTGTGCATCGTGTTCATCGCGCCAGAGCCGTAACGTGTGGTCATGTCATTGATGTGCGCCTCGTAAAAACCGCCCGCCGCGAGTTCTGCCGCGACAATCAACGAGACGATCCCGGCGAGGCTGACGGCCACGAACGCGATCAGCAGTTTGACGCGCAAAGACAGGTTGCGCATCAGGAATCCTCGGATGGACTATTCACTGTGTCATCCAGAAAACGGTAGCCGCTGCCGCGCACGGTTTGAATTCGATTTCCAGCCTCACCCAATTTTCGTCGTAAACCTGAGACGTGAACATCGACCACGCGATCCACGCCATCGAAGGCCGCGCCCCACAATCGCTCGAGCAATTCTGCACGCGACCACAAACGCCCAGCGTGACGGGCGAACAAGACCAGCAACTCAAACTCGAGCGGCGTGAGTTTCAATTCTTCTGCATTGTTGCTGGCACGGCGGTTTGCAAACTCAATCTCGAGTGTTCCGAAACGCACGCGATCCGCCGTGACCTGATCTCGCCGCACTAAATTCTTGATTCGTGCCACCAATTCTCGAGGACTGAACGGCTTGAGCAGGTAATCGTCCGCGCCAGATTCCAGGCCGCGCAAACGATCCGATTCCTCGCCACGGGCGGTCAGCATCAGCACCGGAATGCGCCGCTCGAGGGTGCTGCCACGCAACTCCTCGAGCACGCGCCAGCCATCGAGTTTCGGCAGCATCACATCAAGTACGATCACGTCCGGCTGTTGCGCTCGCGCCAGGTTCAAACCGGTCAGCCCATCTCGGGCCTCGAGCACCACGAATCCAGCGTGTTCGAGGTAACGGCGTGCAATCTCGAGGATGCTGGTTTCGTCATCGACGATCAGCACGGTCGGGCTGTTCATGCCCGGATTTCTCGAGCGTGTTCAATTGCGCTCGAGATCAGGCCCGTCACGTGTGCGTCGTTCAAACGGTAGTACACGACCCGGCCCTCTTTGCGATGCGAAACCAGCCGGTGTTCGCGCAGCAATCGCAGTTGATGGCTCGAGGCGCTTTCGGAAAGTCCAACACTCGCAGCGATGTCACAGACGCACAATTCGGTCGCGGTCAACGCACTCAAAATCCTGAGCCGTGTCGGATCGGCAATCATTTTCAGCAGCGTGCTGGCATCGTTGACGCAAGCCAAATCTGGAATTGCTGCTCGAGCCTGCGCCACCGCTTCCGGGTGGAGTTCACGGATTTCGCACTCAAGCTCGAGGCTATTTCCCTTTGCCTTTCGCCCGTCGCCTTCCGCCAAACTTTTCGCCAAGCCCCTCATACCGTCCTCGAAAATTTACTTTTGAAGGCCAGAAGGCGCATCGCGTTGATCGTGACGATCACGGTCGCGCCAGTGTCGGCCAGAATCGCCATCCACAAACTCGAGATGCCCAAGAGTGTGGTCACGAGAAAAATCAGTTTCAATCCGAGCGCGAAAATAATGTTTTGTTTGACGTTGCCCATCATCACCCTGGAAAGTTCGATCAGTTCGGCCACGCCCATGACGCTGTTGCGCAAGAGTGCCGCACCTGCCGTCTCGAGTGCGACATCGCTGCCGCCGCCCATTGCCACGCCGACATCGGCTGCGGCAAGTGCGGGTGCGTCGTTGATGCCGTCGCCAATCATGGCGATTTTGCCTTCGCGTTTGAATTGGTCTATCAGTTTGAGTTTGTCTTCGGGCAACAGTTCGGCACAGATGCCGATGCCCAAATCTTTGGCGATGGCGTTGCCGGTGCGGGCGTTGTCTCCGGTCAGCATCACGGTTTTCACGCCCATGCTGGTCAGTGCGGCGATGCCCGCCTTCGCGTCGCTTCGAGGTTCGTCACGGATGGCGAACAGGCCAAGAACGGTGGTGTTCTCGAGCAGCAGCACGACTGTTTTTCCGTTCGTCTCGAGTGTTTCGATTTGTGTTTTGATTTCTGCTTCGAGCGTGGTCAGGCTTGCCACGTACTTGGGGCTGCCGACGGCAAAGGTTCGTCCCTCGAGCGTGGCGATGGCGGCTTTGCCTTGAATCGCACTCGCGTCTGTTACGGTGGGTGCTTGAATTCCCAAGCTGCTGGCGTGTTGCACGATGGCCAACGCGAGCGGATGGCTCGAGGCATTTTCGACGGCGGCGGCGATGCGCAACAATTCCGGCTCGAGGATTCCAAAGGCCATCACGTCGGTCACTTTTGGTTTGCCCGCGGTCAGCGTGCCGGTTTTGTCGAACGCCACGCGGGTCACGCCTCCGATGATCTCGAGCACCTGACCACCTTTGACCAGAATGCCGCGCCGAGCACCGGTTGAAAGACCTGAAGTGATCGCGGCAGGAACGCTCAGCAGCAGTGCGCAAGGGCAACCGATCAGAAGAATGCTGATGCCTTTGTACAGCCAGGAATGCCAGTCTCCACCGGCAAGCAATGGCGGCACAAGCGCAACCAAAATACTGACTGCAAGAACGCCAGGAGTCCAGTACCTCGAGAAGCGATCAATGAATCGTGCCGTGTTGCCCTTGCCCTCTTCGGCCTCCGAAACAAGTTTGATGATTCGCGCAATCGTGTTGTCACTCGCGGGTTTGTCCACGCGAACCTCGAGCACGCCATCGGTGTTGATGCTGCCCGCGAAGACAGCCTCGCCGACCGTTTTGTTGACCGGGATGCTCTCGCCCGTCACGGGGCTGTCATCGAGTGCACTCGAGCCTTTGGTAATCGTGCCGTCACATGGGACTCGAGCGCCCGGTTTGATCAGCACGACCTGCCCAACCTTCAATCCATCGGCGCTGACTTCCGTCGTGTTGCCAGCCTGGATCAGGAACGCATTTTTGGGTGTCAGTTTTGCCAGTGCTTTGATGCCGCTGCGGGCCTTGCCTGCCGCGATGCTTTCCATCAACTCGCCGATGTTGAACAAGACCAGGACCACGGCGGCCTCGGCCACCTCACCGATACCGAGCGCTCCCAAGGCCGCAATCGTGGCGAGCGTGTTGATACCGAGTGGATTACCGTACTGCACGCCAGCCCAAGCCCGAGTGGCCACCGGGTAGAGGTTGACCAGCGTCGCCGCGATGTAGGCGTATCGGCCCAAATCGTGATTGACGAGCGAGATCAAGAACGCGAACAGGAAGACGGCGGCGGAGATCACGACCAATCGTCCGTTGCGCGTTTGCCACCAGGCTTTCTCGTCAAGTTCTTGACCCAACACCAGCACCTGACGGGCTTGGGTCGCTTTGAATCTTCCATGCTGAACACGAAATCTGTTAGGTCACCCTCAAAGGCCAAAATCTGATCTGCTCGAGCCAAACTCACCGTCAAAAAACTGGCATTCCAAGCAAACTCCAGTGCCCGTTCTGACCGTGATTGTGAGTCCATCAACCCAGCAAACCCTTTGGCATCTCTGAACGGAAATTCCATCTCGAACCGAGCCCGGTAGCATTCGATCACCTCCAAAGCAGGCATTTCAAGGTTCGTGCTGAACAGTACCTCACGCCTTGTTTGACCCTTGAGGTGCCAAAGAATGCACACCACCAGCACATCACGTTTGAGTGCTGGTGCGTACAACTCCTTTGAATACACAATCTGTTCATCGTCTCTCGAAATCACGTTGCATTCCGAGAAATCCTTCCAGTTCTTGCCCCTACAGCAGCACCTAACGGGCTTGGGGCGCTCCACCTTCCCATCAAATTTCTTTGGATGCCCAGGCTTGCCCGTGCGAGGCCCGATGTACTTGTACTTCAAATTCGCATCGACTCGAAGCTTGCCAACGAATGCAAACCCTGCGCGGGTTACACCATCCACGAAGGTCTTTTTGAAGTAGTACGCATCACCAACCACGCATTGCACTTGAGCACGCAAGTAGGCTGGAAGCGTGCCGAGCACATCCTGAACATGACCAAGGTAATGATCGACTCGAGATTCACTAGTGGGCAGTACGCTTGGGGTTTGCCGTGCGTGAACCGGAATGGCTTCTTGACCCTGAGGGCAGCACCTAACGGGCTTGGGTCGCTTGTCGGTACTCAAGGTATATTAGCGTGCAACAACTGAGTTCCAGACTTGGAACGGCTTTACCAAGTTTGGAATCCCAGAATTTCGCTATTCCTGGTGTGTGCTTGCCCGCTTTACGCAGGGCTGTGCAGTCCGTGCCAAGGATGAAACGTGATCCCATGCATTTGCTGGCTTGCAGTGTTTGGACGATACCTACGGCAATGTGGACCCATTCGATAGGTTTCTCGGCCCAATTGCGAAAAGTCTTTTCGTTTCGGTCACTGAATCGCTCGAGGTTTGCGTAGTTGATTCGACCTGGAATGGCAAAGATCAGGGCGCAGAGCAGGTTCAGATACGCTGATTGGGTTTTGCGAATTGGGAGGTTGGTCAGGACCTGGTTTAGGATATTCATGGGAGCCGTTCTGGAGCGTGTTTTTAGTCACTCACAGCTTATGGGGTGGCTCCCACTTTCTT
>JANOWZ010000124.1:0-3540 GCA_031418155.1 Deinococcales bacterium | reverse complement strand
TGAACGCGCCGCTGGTTCATACCGATGATGTCGCTTGGCATCACAGCTTTTTTGATTGGTGGCCATTGATGCTCGAACACATCCTCGAGCCGTTTTATGCAGACCGAGCAATTGATTGGACACCTGAAGCTTGGACAGCGCGAGGCCGTGAAGGATCGATTCAAGTGCCGCAATCTTCGACCATGATGCTCGAGGGTGTCGGTGCAACCAGGCGCGAACTGATCGATTGGGTCACACTGCCAATCTGGATTGAGACACATCCCGACATCGCTGAGGCACGGGGTCTCGAGCGGGATGGCCCAGATGGGCTTGACTTCTGGTTTGAATGGCAGGCCGTTGAAAACCCATTCCTCGAGCAAGACCGCCCTTGGGATCGCGCCAAATTGGTCGTCGATGGTGCTTCGAACCTCGAGCATGACCCAGAAACGCAATTTGTGACGCTCAAGAACTGGGTGCTGTAATGCTTGATTTGGTCTGAAAATCACTCAGACTCGAGGCGAGATGTGTGACGCTCAGGCACAAGATCAGCGTGCCAGAAATGATCAGTGCACCCGCCAACATCATCAGATCGCTGCTCGAGGTTTGCGATAAAGCCATGCGCTCAATGATCCAAACGGCAACGGTATTGAGCCAGCGCAGAATGCCGTAAATCATGATGGTGCCACGAATTGGCGTGAAAGCTCGAGGTGAAACGTATTGGAACTTTTCTGATGTCCATTGCGTACTCTGGGGCATGAATATTCAAGGCAGGGTTGGCGGAAGTGTGACCGGGTACGACCTCAACCTCGAGCTTGAATCTTTATCGGCGGTGATTGCCTTCAAAATGCTCGAGGATGCCCAATCGTCCTCGGCGGCTTCCGGCGGCTCGAGTTGAATCTGGAACGCAAACATGGTATGAATGATTATGCAATCGAGTGAATATTCAAGCGCCATTCAAACCATGACAAACTACACCCGACGACCCTGACTCAGACCGGCCACGGTCGAATTGCGCAGCAGGAACGACTGCTGCAACCGCTGGTCCGAAACCGTGCCTCGTCGGGGCTTTATGCTGTCGCTAGACAAATCCAGCGGAGGAACCATTCATGCCAAAAGCCGCCAAGAAACCCGCAGTCAAACCAATCGCCAAGAAATTCTCGGGTAAAAAATCAAGCCGTGAAAAAGTCGTGCTCGCCTACTCTGGCGGCTTGGACACGAGCATGATCCTCAAATGGCTGCAACTCGAGCGCAATTTGGATGTCGTCTGCTTCACCGCCGACATCGGCCAGGGCGAAGAAGTCGAAGAGGCCCGAGTCAAGGCACTAAACACCGGTGCCGTCGCCGCTTACGCACTCGATTTGAAAGACGAATTCGTGCGCGATTACGTCTTCGCCATGCAACGATCCTCTTGCCTATACGAAGGCTATTACCTTTTGGGCACGAGCATCGCCCGACCATTGATCGCCAAGTACCTTGTCGACATTGCCTTCCAAGAAAATGCAAGCGCGATCAGCCACGGCGCGACCGGAAAAGGCAACGATCAAGTGCGCTTCGAGATTTCCGCCTACGCGCTCAACCCAGAAATCAAAGTGATTGCACCCTGGCGCGAATGGGGACCGTCGGGCCGCAAAGAACTGATGGCCTTCGCCAAAAAACATAACATTCCCGTACCCGTCACCGCCAAAAAACCGTACAGCACCGACGCGAACCTGCTGCACATCTCCTACGAGGGCGGCATCCTCGAGGACCCGTGGGCGGAACCACCAGCAGACATGCTCAAACTGACCAACACGCTCGAGAACACGCCAGACACACCCGAATACGTTGAGGTCGAATTCATCGGTGGCAACCCAATCGCCATCAACGGCAAGAAACTCAAACCGGCAGCACTGCTCGAGGCTGCCAACAAGATCGCCGGACGGCACGGGATCGGCGTGGTGGATCTGGTTGAAAACCGATTCGTCGGCATGAAATCTCGAGGGGTCTACGAAACGCCGGGCGGCACGCTTTTGTATCACGCCCGTCGCGCGGTCGAATCGCTCACACTCGACCGCGAAGTGCTGCACACCCGCGACGCGATGGCGGTCAAATACAGTGAACTGGTTTACAACGGATTCTGGTTCACGATAGAGCGCGAAACGATGCAAACGTATTTCGATCACGTTGCCAAAGGTGTCACCGGCATTGCACGGTTCAAACTTTTTAAAGGCAACTGCATTCTGGTCGGACGCAAATCACCGGTGAGCCTGTACGATCCGCAACTCGTGACGTTCGAAAAAGAAACCGTTTACGACCAAGCCGACGCGGGCGGATTCATCAAACTGAACGCGCTGCGGGCTCGAGTTCGCGCCAGGTTGGGCCGAGATTGAAGATGCAAGAAGGTCAGATCGTTTCACTCCTCGAGCTTTGCCGAACTGGACAATTCGGTAAGTTAAAAATTGGAAGTAGTGAACGCGAAATGACCACATTCTTAGGCGAACCTACTGGGTGGGGAGTTGACTCCACTCCTGGAGAAACCTACTGTCATTATGGCGACGTTCAATTTTTCTTTCACAACACCAACAATCTATATCTGATCCATATCGATTGGTTCTCTGGCAAAAATCATGCGCCCATCCTAAATAAACCGCATCAACTCGAGTCCTGGGTCCTACATGGAGATGCAAATCAAGAAACCATCAAGAGCGCACTGCATTCAGCATCATTGCCATTCCAAACTGAAAGCAAGTTTGGATCGATTGTTCTGAAACTCGAGTCGAATGTTGAAATTGCTTTTAGCAGTGATACTTGTGAGTTGTACGCAATCTCTGTGCTTTTGAGGTCAAGATGATCCCACTGAATGAACTCGCTCTGTTCATGCTCGCCGCACTCGGCATGGTTTTGACACCCGGCCCAAACATGATGTACCTCGTCTCGAGAAGCATCTGCCAGGGTCGAGCCGCAGGTTTGATTTCACTCGCGGGCTTCGTGATCGGGTTTTTATTCTACATGCTTTCGGCGGCGCTCGGCATGACCGCAATTTTGTTTGCGGTTCCGTTGGCGTACACGACACTCAAATTGACCGGTGCGGCGTACCTTTTGTGGATCGCATGGACCACGATCAAGCCCGGTGCTCGAGCCGTGTTTGAAGTGCGTGACCTGCCGGAAGATTCCAGACTGAAACTCTTTCAAATGGGATTGTTCACCAGTTTACTCAACCCGAAAATTGCCGTGTTTTACATGGCGATCTTGCCGCAATTTATCAAACCAGAGTACGGATCAACGTTTGCGCAAAGCCTCGAGTTGGGCCTAACGCAAATCTTGGTCAGCGCGAGTGTCAATGCGTTGATCGTCTTCACGGCTGGCACAGTCGGGGCGTGGTTCTCGAGCAATCCAACCCGAATTCAAATTCAGAAATGGATCATGGCAACGGTGCTCGGCGGGCTTGCGGTGCGGCTCGCATTGGACGAGGCGAAATGATTCCGGCACTCCGTATTGCTACTCACAACGATCTCGAGGTTGTTCGTGAAATTCTGGAAGCAAGTCAGCTTTCGGCGCACGGCATTCTCGAGCCGAACACAT
>JANOWZ010000123.1:0-16101 GCA_031418155.1 Deinococcales bacterium | reverse complement strand
ATCGAAGCTGACCGAAGTTTCGATCTTGGCTCGAGTCTGATTCCGCACGGGCTCGGGCTAAGTATCTGAGGGGTGTGCATGGTCACGCCAGCAAACACATCGTCTCCTTCAATTCTCGAGCAGGACGACCCAAGCCCACGTTGAACAGCACCAGCAAGCAGTACGTCACCACCGCCAAATTACACAACGCCCGCACATTCAGCAACCCTTTCATTGGCAACCGTTCCAAACCAAACAAATCCTTGATTTGTCCTTGAAACGGTTCCACACTCGTCTTGCGTAACGCGAATGCTTCCCGAACATCCGGTGTCGCAAACAACGCTGCTCGAGCCAACCGCTTCTTCGACGTGCTCTTGCCAACTTTCACAATTGGTGTCACCAACGTGATCTTGCGTTTATCACAAGCATTCGCCAAGCGCTGATCATCAAAACCAGTATCAGCCAGTAACAGCTTGGTCGCTTTTGGTAGGTGCATCAGCAGATCCTTCTTGAAAATCACCACGTCATTCGCATTCGCTGGATGCAACACACTCTCAATCGGCCAAACAATCCCCAGTGGCCCGCACGTGACCAGACTGAACATCACGTCCCACGTGTGTCACACGATGCATAACCAAACGTCCAGCCTTTGTATCCACTCTTACCCCAGTGCGCGTCTGTGTCGATGTTTCCACAGGCTGGTAGTTCGCCTGCGTCCCTATTTTTCTTATGCCACAAGTTGCCATTTGCTTTCATCAGGGTGCTATCGGTGCTGGTGATACTGACATCGATCAACTCTTGTTTTTGAGCTTGGCTGGTGAGTTGATCAAGCAGCAAGGCCAGTGGTTGCGGCAATCTCTTAAAACGACGACTGAGTGTGGTTCGATGTGGCGCGGTTTTTAGGTTGCAGACCTGCTGTAATTCTGGTTTCTCGAGCAGTATTTTGGCGAGCAATTTAAAGCTGGTGATTTGACGGATTAATGCGTACAGGAAGACCTTGAGGATACTTCGGTCTGCGTAGATTTGGGGTGCTTCAAGGGCTGGGAGTTCGAGGGTGTCAAGCTGGTTGAGGAAATCGGTCATCGCAAACGGTTCGGGTAGCATGGGTGTGCCTCCTTTGGCTGGTTTCTGGCGAACTCAGTTTATTGGAGGCACTTCGTTAGCTTGCACACCCCTCAAATAGCTGGCTACTTGTCACGGTTTGGCGATTCGCTCGAGACCCGCTTGGACTTCAACTCGAAGCCACCAAGCTTGAAAACCCCGTTGACCAACAAGCGTTTTCACTTTCAGGTGCTCGAGGGTGCTCGGATCGTGTTGCGTTCTGAAGATTTCGCATTGGACCAAGCCGATTGGGTTTATGCGAGCAAACCATTCTCTGCCGCCAGCGGAAAATCGTTGCTGCTTCGATACGCTTTTGATGCCGCTGAGAACCGACTGGCGGTCGCAGAGTACTTGCGCATTAACCTGTTGGGATTTCCGATCACCTTGCTGCTGGCGCTGCTGGTTTCATGGGCCTTGGTGCGCGTGCTGACCCGACCGCTCGAGGCGCTCAACCGGGCGGCGCAGGACGTTTCGCAATCACGCATGCCCGAACCGGTGCGTATCCCACCCGGTGATGACGAACTGGCTCGCCTCGCCACAAGTTTCAACCGCATGACCGAAACCATTCGTTCCTTGCTCGAACGTGAACGCGCCTTCACCCGCTACGCATCACACGAATTGCGCACGCCACTCTCGACGTTTCGGGCGCAAGTCGAGGCGCTCGAGCTTGATTTGCTACCGCGCCAAGCCGTGATTCAGAGCTTGAAAGAGGCGATGGTACGCATGGAAAACGTGCTCTCCGGCCTGATGAACTTGACGCGGGCTGTGCAAACGGAACTCGAGCCGGTCAACCTCGAGATGGTGATCCGTGAGATCCTTGTTTCCATTCCAGACGAGGATCGCGCCCGCATCAAACTCGAAACGCACGGGCCGGTCATGGCCTTCGCACAATGCAAACTGATCGATCAGGCCGCTCGGAACTTGCTCGAGAACGCCCTGAAATACTCGAATGGTTCAGTCAGCGTTCGGCTTGAGATGCTCGAGTCGAACGCCAGCCTGATCGTGCGCGATTTCCGTCCGGGCGTGCCACACGAAGCGCTCTCACGCCTGACCGAACCGTTCTACCGGCTCGAGGACCGTTCAGGTGGCCTGGGACTTGGGCTCGCATTGGTGCAACGAATTGTTGAAACGCTCGGCGGCACGCTCGAGTTGCGCAACACGCATCCTGGACTCGAAGTCAGGCTTGCGTTGTTGCGCATTCATGGTTCCCGAATCGAGCCAAGTTTGGAAACCGCAGTTTAAGAACTTGGGATGAAATAGCTTTTTGCTCACAAGACGGCACCTGCCGGGCCGTTCGCGCTTCTTGCTCACAAGACGGCACCTGCCGGGCCGTTCGCGCTTCTTGCTCACAAGACGGCACCTTCTTGATCCTACCCATGCACCTTGCGGGCAGGATCGCTGGCGGGCCATTCGCTTCCCAATTTCCCGAATAGCAACGTGTATCACGGCGCAGTTTCTCAAGATCAAACAAGGAAGTTATTTCATCCTGGACACTAACGCACGCCGATCAACTCGAGGTTTTGCTTCAAGGTTTCATCGGTCATGCCACCCGGATTGATCGCTTTGAGCACACCGGTTTTGTCGATGAAGAAAAAGTATGGTGTGCCAAACACCTGGTATCGGCTCGAGACGGCGTTGATCGTGTCCACGTTTTTCGTGCCTGCCGGGGCATCGACCACTGCGGGAAAAGCCCAGCCTTTGTTTTTGACCCAGGCTTTGATGTCCTTGATCGGGATGCTCGGATCGCGGTGCACCGCCAGAAAAACGAACTTTCCCGGCATCCGTTTGTACACCGTGTTGATTTTTGGCAGTTCTTCCTGACAGACGTGACACCAGGTCGCCCAGAAATTGAGGACCACCGGTTTGCCTTTGAAGCTCGAGAGTTGCACGATCTTGCCGTTCGTGTCCATCAGGCGAAAATCGGGCGCAGTGTAACTCGATTGTGCCAGGCTCAGGCTGAGCACGCTGGCGAGGGCAACGGTCATGGCTCGTTTCATGTTTTGAGTATCGCGCTTGAGGCTCGAGGTCGGTGTCAAGCCGTGTACAGAGACGGGTCGTGGGGTTGACACACGTGGCTGCAAGATTCCGTCAAGCTGCGGTATGCGAAACCGAAACGTTGTCGTCCTGCTGATCGCGGCCTTGACCGGGCTCACGGTCTGGTCGGCTCGGGCGCAGGAAAGCACTGGCGAACTGAACTACGACACACGCTTCAAGACCGTGCCGCTTGAGCGTTTGGCTTCCGGTGGACCACCACCGAACGGCATTCCGCCGCTCGGGTTTGCGCAGGATGCGTTCGGATTCCCGGACACGAAGGTCGTAAATTTCGAGACGGTCACGCAAGCCAAAACATGGTTGAAACCTCGAGAACCGGTGATTGTGTTGCGTCTGTCCGCTGATGCCGCCATCGTGCCGTTGCAGGTGCTCGTCTGGCATGAGATTGCGAATTTCACGCTCGGGAAAACCCCAGTGGCGGTGACGTTCTGTCCGTTGTGCAACACGGCAGTGGCGATGGACCGGCGCATTCCGATCAACGCGGCGATGAAAGCCCGGTTGAAGGCCGTGCCGTCCGCGCCAAAACCCGAGGGTGATTTTTTAACGGCGACTTTCGGGGTCTCGGGCCTGCTGTACAACTCGGCGATGGTGATGTTCGATTCGGCCACGCACACGCTCTGGTCGCAGGCGATAGCCGAGGGGATTGTCGGCACGCTCTCGAGCACAGAACTCAAAGTGCTGCCATCTCAGATCATGTCGTTTGATGCGGCCTCACGCGCTGTGCCGAACGCTCGAGTCGTGTCTCGCAACACGGGCTACTCGCGCAATTACGGGCAGAATCCTTACGTTGGCTACGACGATGCGACCAACCCGCCGTTCTTGTTCAAAGGTCCGACCGATGGGCGTTTGCCGCCCAAAGAACGGGTGGTCAGCCTCAGCCTGAATGGTCTCGATGTTGCGTACCCGTGGAGCGTCTTGCAGCAACGGCGGGTGATCAATGACCGTGTGGGTGCAACGCCGATCACGGTCTTTTGGACCCCTGGCACGACCAGCGCCCTGAACGAATCAAGCATCGCCGATTCTCGAGATGTTGGGGCGAGCGGCGTGTTTGACCGGCGCATTGGGAATCGCTTGCTGACGTTCGAGGCGGTTGGCAATGCGTGGCGTGACCGTGAAACGGGCAGCATGTGGTCGCTTGTTGGTGAGGCGATGGTCGGACCCCTCAAGGGTCAGAGGCTCGAGCCGATTGCGCACACGAATCATTTTTGGTTCGCGTGGGCGGCATTCAAACCGAACACGCGCATTTTCAAGTGACGAAAGGCTCAAGCGGGCATGAAACCGATCCGTGTCAAGGTCAATACAAAATAGATCGAACGTTCGTGCTATTATTGGAGTATGCCCAAAGGACAACAAACCCGCGAAACGATCCTCGGCACCGCAACCCAAATCGCCTCTCAAGAGGGCTTGGAGGGCCTCAGCATTGGCAAACTCGCTGAAGACTTGGGGATGAGCAAAAGCGGAATCTTTGCGCATTTCGGCAGCAAAGAAGACCTACAAACCGCCACCCTCGATCACGCCTGGGCAATCATGGCGGCGCACCTCCTCACCGCCGACACCGCACCCGGTTTCGAGCAACTTCGCGCCACACTGGACGGCTGGTTGGCCTACCTCGAGCACAGCCCGTTCGCGGGCGGCTGCGTCTTCATGGCCGCCAGTACCGAATTTGACGGACGACCCGGCAAAGTCCATGACCACCTGCTGGGCCTCGTTTCCAATGCCGTCAGTGGCTTGCTCGAGCAATTCAGCACCGCGCAACACTTGGGCCAATTGCGCCCGGACATTCCCGCCCCACAGATGGTTTTCGAGGTTCACGCTTTCTTGCAGGCCGCGAATAATGCCTATCAGCTCAGCAAAGATGCCAGTTACTTCGGCTTCGCCCGTCATGCCATCGACAGCCACCTGAACGCATGGCAAACCTCGGAGGTCGCATGAACACCCAGCAAATGAACACGCTGCAAACCGCCATGCTCGGCAACGCCGCGTTCTCGAGCCTCAGCGCCATTCTCTTCTTGTTGTTTGGACAGGTCATCGCCTCGAACAGCGACATCCCAGAACTGGTGATCAGATTGATTGCCCTGAGTCTGATTGGATTTGCGGCAATCCTTCTTTACGGGGTTTTCGGAGCGCAGCAAAAAACGGTTGGCAGGCTCGCCATCGGACTCGACTGGGCTTGGGTACTCGGCAGTGCCATCGCATTGTTTTTGCCAGTAACGAACACTGGGCGGATCGGTATTGCCATCATTGCCGCGCTGGTGGCGGGATTCGCACTCTGGCAGCAACACGGTTTAAACAAACGGGGCGCGTGATGTCGCCACTCGTTCGACACATCCAAGCGGCATCGCCACGACAAAACAGCGGTATCAGCCAGAAAATCTTTGCGCAGATGCGATTCGAGAATGCCGGGGTTCACGGACCATTCCTGATTCACGCGGCACAACCCACATTGCTCGCCGCGGTCTGGGCGTTGTTCCGTGAAACGCAACTCGCCAGCGCTGTTCCTCGAGCACACCAAGAAACCATTGCTTTGCTGATCGCCGAAGAGAACCGTTGCCCGTGGTGCATCGAGGCGCACCAACTGGCTCTGAACACGCAGCAACCCAACCTGGAAATTGTTGCCTGGTACAAGGCGAACCTCAACCCGCTCGAACACTCATCAATCCACGGCTCGAGCGTTCAAGCCATGATCGCGTACCGTGCAGCGGTGCTGCTCTGGCAGTACATCAACCGCATGACCAACGTTTTGCTGGTCGAAAGCGCATGGCAGAATTTCGGCAGTTTACGTGGACCACTGACCCGAGTGATGGGACATGTGTTTGGCGCGTTCTTCCTGAACCGGCGCTACATTCCTGGGCGTTCGCTCGAGTTCATCGCTGAGGCTCCACTGCCAGCACATCTCGCCTGGGCAGAACCGCATCACAATATCGCTGTGGCACTGGCGTACTTTCACCATCAGGTCAACCGATTGGCCGCAGGTATCATCCCAGATCATGTGCAAATTTTCGTGCTCGAGTTTGTTCATGAACATCGCGGACAAAACATGGGATTGTCACGACGTTGGGCAGACGATGCCGTGCAATCGCTCGAGCCTGCACAGCAACCCATCGCTCAACTTTTGTTGTTGACCGCCTTGGCCTCGTACCAGATTGATGACGAATTGATTTCGCAACTGCGTCGAATACTTCCTGCCGATGCTGACTTGCTGGCGCTTCTCGCGTGGGGCAGTTACGCCATGTACAATCGCCTCGAGCCAGTGATGCGTGCGCAGTGACCCATCACGGACTGCAAACGCCAATTCATGTTCTGCACGGGTGCGCAGGCCCATCGTCTCGAGGTTGACGTGTCACGAAACAAATCAATGCAACCAGCAACGGTTGGAGCACCACCGGTCAAACTCGAGTTTCTTGCGCCCACACCGCTCGAGCAATGGCGGCACAACACGTTTGGGCAACTCGCGTTCGCGCAAAGCCTGTGGGACGTTTCTCGCGCCCCAGCAACCCTGTCCTACCGGGCTCGAGACTCAATCCAAAAACGCATCAGCACCCGCATGTTGCGTCACTGGCAGGTCAAACTCGAGGTCGCAGGGCTCGAGTCTGTTCGGCGCGGACCGTACTTGATCGCGGCGTTGCATGAGGGCATGGCCGATGTCTTGTGCCTGTTGCAATTGCCGTTGCCAATGCGTTTCGTGGCGCGTCGTGAGATTTTCGCTTGGCCGCTGCTCGGTCCGGCCATCACCAAGTTTGGGCACGTGGCAATTGATCCAGAACACGGTGCGCTCAGTTTTTGGCCACTCTTGCAGGCCGCCGCAACCATCCTCGAGACTGGTGAAAGCCTGGTGATGTTCCCGCAAGGTTCGGTCGCAGGCATCGAAGGTGGCTTTCAACGCGGCGTGTTTGAGATCGGTAAGCGTCTGGGCGTGCCAATCCTGCCGGTGGTCCTGAGCGGATCACATCGCATTTGGGAGCATCCGCACTCGAGCACCTTACGTTATGGGCAACGTGTGGGGTTGCGTGTGCTGCCCGAAATCGGTGTTGAAGTCTTGCGCAGCGAACCACTCGAGCAGGTGAGAATTCGCTTGCAACGCGAGATGAAAACCATCGCGCTTTCCGGTGAGATGCCGAGCCCACGCCACTATTGGGGACCACGCGACGGGTACTGGCACGGCTATCGTTTCGACATGGACCCGGATTTCCCAGAGGTCTACGCCGATTTCATGGCGAGTCGCAAAACGTACCTCGAGTCGTTGAAAGCGAAATCACTCGAGCCTGCTCTGATTGGGTCTGATCTTCTCGAGCCTCAAGTTTGACTGCGACCATCTCGCAATCGTCCGAAGGCTTTGCCTTGCGCGAAAAATCCGAGTGTCGCCTGTCGTGCCGCCTCCGCAAACGTTGGGTAGGCGTGCGGTAGAAATGCCAGCCTCAACGGGTGAAACCACAACCGTGATGGTGCGCTGAGCAAATGAATCAACTCACCCGCTCGAGAGGCGACCACTTGCGCCCCAACAATCCGCATCAAGAATGGCGTGCCGAACCAACCTTTGAGGGCGACGAGTTTGACAAAGCCGGATTCGTTTTCGGTCAAGGCACGATCCAGGTGTTTAAAGTCGTATTCGACGACCTGAACTCGAGAGCCGAACCGCTCGAGGGCTTGGGATTCGGTCAGGCCCCAATGCGCAATTTCGGGATCGGTAAACGTCACCCAGGGAATGTTTTCGACCCTTGCAAACGGAGCACGAATCCAGGCGAGGGCGCGTCCCCACCAGCCGAGCGTGCCGAGCACCGCCAGCGTGCCACGTTCGGTCGCGCCGTGCGTGAACATTGGTCCACCGACGACATCGCCCGCACCCCAGAGGTACGGATAGGAAATCGAACGCATGGTGGCATCGACTTTCAATCCGGTTTCATCGAATTGTGCGCCAATCGTCTCGAGGCCCAATCCAGTCACGTTGGGGCGTTTTCCGGTGGCGATGAGCAGGTGTGAAGCCTCGAGCGTTTCACCACTGGAAAAATGCAATCGCACGCCAGCCTCGCACGCTTCGAGGCGCACGACTTGAGCCTCGAGTTTGACTTGAATACCATCGGTCTCGAGTGCCTGCAACAGTGCGGCGGAGGCTTCCGGTTCGTCTTTGGGAATCAAACGTTGGTCGCGTTGCAGCACACTGACCCGACTGCCGAGCCGACAAAACGCTTGCGCCATTTCGCAACCAATCGGACCTCCGCCGAGAATCGCCAAGTGCGCGGGTCGTTCCGGCAAATCGAACAATGTTTCGTGCGTCAAAAATGGAATCTCGTTGATGCCGGGAAGGTTTGGAATGATGGCGGTTGAGCCGGTGGCGAGCACGAAACTCGCGGCGGTCAGTGTGCGGACCGTTTCGCCATCTCGAATCTCGAGTGTGTTTGGTGCAACGAATTTTGCCGAGCCTTTGATGAAACTGACTTTTGCCGCCTCGAACGCCTCGGCGGAATCGGATTTCTCGAGCGTGCCGATCACGCTTTGCAAATGCGCCCTAACCGCCGACCAGTCCGGCAGTCCAGATACCTCGAGACCCAACTCCGTCGCTCCTCGAGCCGTGCGAACCCGCTTGGCGAGCCACAGGAGGGCTTTAGACGGCACACAACCGATGTACAGGCACTCACCGCCCGGACGGTCCCGTTCGATCAGGGCGACCCGCTTGCCGAGGCCCGCCGCAACCAGCGAGGCCGTCACACCACCGGAACCCGCACCGATCACCACGGTATCAAAGTCCGTCTCGAGCTTGGGAATGGCTTGGGTCATGGTCCCGCATGATACGCGGCGCGAATCGCAAAACGTGTCAACGGCACGACCCGAGCGGCAGCACAGAACACATATGCTCAGCCTGTATCAAGCAACAGGCTCGAGTGAGACTCGAAACAAGATAGATTCAACTTCAGATTTCAAAAACAAGATGGATTCTGAGTGGTCTGGTCCTCGGCACGGCGGTCCTGACCGGCAGTGCATTCCAGCAATCGAACAAAACGGTGGACAAGGATTTCGCCACGATGCGTTGGACGGATGTGCTCAAGGAAGCTCGAGGTCAAACGGTCAACTGGTTCATGTGGGGCGGTTCGGAAACGATCAACAGCTTTGTGGATCAAACCTATGGCACCGAACTTAAGAAGTACGGCGTGACCCTCAAGCGCGTTCCACTCGCCGACACCGTGGATGCGGTCAACAAGGTCATCGGCGAAAAACAGGCGGGCAAAAACTCGAGCGGTAGCGTTGGTGCAATCTGGATCAATGGCGAGAATTTCAAGACCGCCAAGCAGGGCAAACTCTTGTTTGAAGGTTGGGCCGCGAAACTGCCGAACGCGAAGTACGTCGATTGGAAAAACCCGTCCATCGCCTTTGATTTTGGTTTCCCGGTCGATGGCGCGGAATCACCCTGGGGCAGTGCGCAATGGCAGTACGTCTATGACACGGCTCGGATCAAAGATGCGGAATTGCCGAAAAGTTTCGCCGCGCTGCTCGCCTGGGCCAAGGCGCACCCCGGACAGTTCACCTTTCCAGCACCACCGAATTACTTGGGCAACCGATTGCTGCGCATGATGCTGCTCGAGCTTTCCGGGGGCCGCGAAGCCTTCGAGGGTGCGTTTAACGAAAGCACCTGGAATGCCAAAGCGCCCGCGTTGTGGGCGTACCTCAAGGAGATCAAACCGTTCCTGTGGCGCAACGGTCAAACGTTTCCCAAAGATGCCGCCGACCTCGATCAACTCTTCGCCAACGGCAAGGTGGATTTCACGATCTCGCAGGATAAGGGTGGAATCACCTCGGCGATAGAGGCGGGCAAATTGCCGAAAACCTCGAAGCTGTTCTTGTTCGATGCGGGCACGATTGCCGATTACAATTACGTCGGCATTCCGTTCAACGCTGCGAACAAGGCGGCGGCATTGGTGCTGGCGAACGCGCTGCTCGAGCCGAAATTGCAGATTCAAATGGCGAGTCCGAAAACCATTGGGTTTGGTTTGGGCATCGATCCGAACAAACTGCGAGCCGGTGACAACAATGCGTTGGGCAAAGTCCTCGTCGCCGGAGCGTACACGTTGCTACCAAACTTGCTGGCCTCCTAAGCCATCGGTGATCTGGTCGCCGAGTACGATAAGCGCGTTCAGGATGGATTCAAAACCAACATCCTCGAACAGTGATCGAACTCGAGGATCGTTGAGGTTCACGCCTTGGCGATCCTCGTCAATTGTGATCAGCACACTGCGACTCGCCTGAATCAAATACCAGCATGAATCGAAGACTGCAAATCTGGATGATGCTCACGCCCGCGCTTTTGGTCATGGTGTTCTTGTTTATTGGCGGCTTGGGTTTTGGGTTCTTGCAAAGCCTGAATTATTTGCCTTACCTCGAGCAGTACGAATTCAATTTTCTTGCGTATCAAAGCGTGCTCTCGAGTCGTGCATTCTGGTCCTCCTTGTTGCTGACCCTGTGGATTGCGCTCGCCTCGACCTTCACCTCGAGCGTGCTGGCCGTAATTTGCGCTTTGGCGTTGCGTCGCTCTCGTGCCCGAAACACCTTGACGCTCATCTTCGGTCTGAACCTGCCGATCCCGCACACGGTCGGGGCGATCATGGTGCTCTTGCTGTTCTCGCAAAGTGGTCTGATCTCGAGGCTGACGCACGCGCTCGGCCTGACCGAAAATCCGGCAGCGTTTCCGGTGTTGATTCACGATCCGTTCGCCATCGGCGTGATCCTCGAGTACGCCTGGAAGGAAACGCCGTTCATCGGCCTGAACATTCTCGCAGCCTTGACGGGCCTCGAGCCGGGATTTGAGGAGGTCGCGCAGACGCTCGGTGCGAACCGTTGGCGGCGGGTGCGTCACGTGATCCTGCCCGCCGTGCTGCCGAGCCTGTTGGCCTCGTCTTTGCTGGTCTTTGCGTTTTCGTTCGGTTCGTTCGAGGTTCCGTACCTGCTCGCTGCGACCACACCGACGACGCTGCCAGTGCTGGCGTTCAAGGCGTACCAGGATTCGGATTTGAACTCGAGAAGTTCTGCGATGGCCCTGAGCATGATCGTGGCGGTCATCACCAGCGTTCTGGTTTTCGCTTACAGCCGTCTGTGGCAACGGGTGCGAACGTGAACTCGAGCCTCACGAAAGATCAACCTTGAGCACCGCGACGTTTCGGCTTGCTTCGCTCTGGCGTTCTGCTGGGAATCGTTCTGTCGATCATCGTGCCGTTCGTGCCGCTCGTGCTCTACTCGATCAGCCTGCGCTGGTTCTATCCGGCCATCACCCCGAGCGAGTACAGCCTGCACGGTTGGGCTTACCTGACCTCGCCGAGTTCACGCCTGCTCGAGAGCCTGCTGACCAGCCTGAGCGTCTCGAGCCTGGTCACATTGATCGCCACGCTGATCGCACTTCCGGCGGGACGGGCCTTGGGCCTGCATCAGTTCAAAGGCAAAACGTTGGTGCGATTTTTGCTGCTCGCGCCCGCCATCGTGCCGGGACTCGCGGTGGTCGTGGGCATCCACATCTTGTTTGTTCGTTACGGGCTGGCCGACACGTTTTTTGGTGTGGTCATCGCACACCTGATTCCGGTCACACCGATCACGGTGACGTTGCTCGCGGGCGTATTCGCCAATTTCGAGACGCGCTTCGAGGATCAAGCTCGAGTCCTCGGCGCGACACCACTGCGGGCCTTCTGGCACGTGACGTTGCCACTCATTCTGCCGGGGGTGATCGTCAGTGCGCTGTGCGCTTTTCTGGTCTCCTGGAACGAGTACATCCTGACCTTCCTGATCGGTGGCGGGCAAGTTTCGACGCTACCGATACTGCTGCTCAGCTTGGTGCAAGGTGGCGACAACGCCATCACCGCCGCGACCGCCATCATCTTCACCGCGCCCGCGATGCTCGTACTCGGCATCGCCACACGGTACATGTCCAAACATCAACGGGGCTTTCCGGCATGAGCATGCTTCAATTGATCGACCTCAACAAAACCTTCGAGAACGCAACGGAACCCGTCGTTAAGGGCATCAACCTCGAGATCGAATCTGGCGAGTTGATCGCCTTGCTCGGCGCAAGCGGTTGTGGCAAAACCACGACCCTGGGTATGATTGCCGGTTTGATTCCAGCCTCGAGCGGTGATGTTCGCATCGCCGATCAATCCGTGAACCACCTGCCACCCGAACAGCGCGGCATGGCGATGGTTTTTCAAAAACCATTCCTGTTCACACACCTGAACGTCTTTGAAAACGTCGCCTTCGGACTGCGAATGCGCTCTGACACTGACAACCTCAAAGCCCGAGTCGCCGAGATGCTCGAGATGGTGCGCTTGCCCAGTTTTGAATCGCGCCGACCACATCAACTCTCTGGTGGTCAAGAACAACGTGTGGCGCTGGCTCGAGCTTTGATCACCAAACCCAAGGTGCTCTTGTTGGACGAACCGTTCTCGGCGCTCGATGCGAACTTGCGATTGGAAATGCGCGAACTGATGCTGCACTGCCAGCGCGAACTTGGCACGACCACCGTCTTTGTCACGCACGACCAAGAGGAGGCCGTGATGCTCGCGGATCAGATCGCCTTGATGATCGCTGGCCGGGTGCGACAGTGCGCCACGCCAGAAGCGATCTTCGAGCAACCTCGAGACGAAACCGTGGCCCGGTTCATGGGTGGCGTGAATTTTATTGACGGCATCAAGTGCGGGCGGCACGTCGAAACCGCACTCGGAAGGCTCGAGGTCTTGACACAATGCCCCAATGGACCAGTGCGATTGACGATTCGTCCCGAGGCCATGCGGATGGTGAACGAACCCGGCATGAACACCGTTCAGGCACGCATCACAAAGCAGTCGTATCTCGGCACGCACAAACGTTGCTGCTGCAACGTCAATGGCCTCGAGTTGCAATTCAATGCCGAAACCTCGAGCCGATATGCAGTGAATGAAGAAGTGTTTTTGCAGCTTCCAACCGAACGCCTCTGGACCCTCGAGACGAGATAACGTCCGAAGCAAAAGGATGGAACCTTCACTTCGGACACGAATGCAAAATCAGGCTCGAGCTTTAATTGCGGGTGAACAGGTAATCTTTCGCTGCCGCTTTTTCATGGCAGCTTTGGCAACCAGCGCCTTTCATCATCAGGCTGTAATCACCGGACTTGGCGATGAATTCCTCGTACTCCCAGCCCTTTGCGGTTTTGCGCATGATGCCAACAAAATCGGGTGCGCTGGCGCTTCCAGCGGTTTTGACAACCAAGCTTCCGACGGGCAACGCCGCCTTTCCAGCCCAGGCTTTTGCTGCGATTGGGTTCGCGTAGACCACTTTGTTCTTGCCCGCATGCGGCCCATCCAGGGCCATTCCAGTCGTGACGACCTTCTTCCAACTGGCGAAGCCTTGGACATCCTTGGGAATGCCTTTCATCGTGGCAAACGCCACACCGAACACCAGCACGAAAATCAAGCCAATCAGCCGTTTCATGCGAACCCCCTTGAGATGAGGCTGGGAGCATACTCCCCATCCCGCAGAGATTGTGTCAAGCCGCCAACATCGGTCGAGAATGATCCGTCTGAACACCTCGGGCATTCCTTGCCTTGTCGATGAACGGACCTGTCAAGACCTTGACACGAGCATCGTGGCGGTTCGTGTACGGTCAAAGGGTCCGGGTGCGCGTGCCAAAAACGCAACTGAACCTTCAACCTCGAGCCAACGTACCTGATTCGAGGCAGTACCCCAGAAGTACCTCAGTTTTTACCCCAAAGGAGAACACCATGAAAAAATTGATGCTCGGTTTAATCGGCGTGGCCTCCATCGGCGCAGGATTCCTCGGCAGCAACCTGATCGGTTCGTCCGCATTGGCCGCCCCGAAAGCCCAAACGGTGATGACCAAATCGTACATGGACTACAGCAAGGCCGATTTCGACAAGGCCGCCGATAAAAAGCGTGTCTTGTTCTTCGCCGCCAGTTGGTGCCCAAGCTGCCGTGGCGCGGACAAGGACATCAACGCGAACCTGAAAAGCATTCCCGAATCGGTCGTGATTTTCAAAACCGATTACGACACGCAAACCGCACTCAAAACCCAGTACGGCATCACGCATCAACACACGTTCGTTTACGTGGACAAGGCGGGAACAGCCCTGAAAACCTGGTCCGGTGGCGGCACCGCCGAAATCCTGGCGATCACCAAGTAAGCATCAAGGAGTCACCAAGAAACGACTGCGAATTCGAGCGGGGTTGGGTGTCACGACATCTGAAAAATCCTGCTCGAGCATGATGCGGATTTAAATATTGACTGGAGGATGTTCGAGATGCTGACCGTTGCTTTTTTCGCTTTTCTGTCCGGGATCGTCACGGTCGCCTCGCCGTGCGTGCTGCCGGTCTTGCCGTTTTTGCTGTCCGGCGCAATTGGTGGTCGCCTCAGACCTTACGGCATCATCACCGGATTCATCTTGTCGTTCACAGTCTTCACGCTGCTCTTAAGCACGATTGTCCGAGTCTTGAACATTCCACCGGACGCGACACGCCTGATCTCGGTTGGTCTGCTGCTCGCGTTCGGGTTGACACTGCTGATCCCGGCCTTGCACACGGTCTACGAACGCTTCAGCACGCAGTCCGTCTCGAGGTTGAACACCGGCGGGCAGATTTCCTCAAGCAAGAATTCTGGTCCAGATTCCAGCAATGGCTTCGTCGGTGGCGTGATGGTCGGTGGCACGCTCGGGCTGCTGTGGACACCTTGCGTTGGACCGATCATGTCAGCGGTGATCACGCTCGCGCTCAGCGGCAACGTCACGTTCCAAGCGTTTCTGGTTACGGTTGCCTTCTCGATTGGCACCGCCATCCCGATGCTTGCGGTGATGCTCGGTGGTCGTGGTGCGTTGGCTCGAGTCCCTTGGCTGATGAACAACCTCGGCACGGTGCAACGCGGCTTTGGTGCAGTGATGGTGGTCTTTGCGATTGGGATTTTCTTCAATGCCGACCGCACTGTTCAAACCTGGTTTTTGGATACGTTTCCCGGTTACGCCGAAACGCTGACGAAATTTGAGGACAACGCACCGGTCAAAGGATTGGAAGTCCCGAAACCGAATCAACCCTGAAGTGCAAGTCGTAACGCTGCCGAAACGAAACACCATCTGGCCATTCAGCAGCAGGCCGATTCGGTTTGCTGCGGTGGACACTTATTCGAGCCATACGAGCAGTACACGCAGCAATCGCCGGGTTTCGGACGCAGCACCGCATTGCAATGGGCGCATTCGTAAAAGAACTGACAGGCATCCGTAGGCATGACTTCGAGCTTGACGAAACCGCACTCGGGACAGGTGATGCTCGAGGTGTTCATGCTTTGAGGATAGGCGTGATTCGAGCGAATGGTCAATAGATTCCGGGAAAGAATTTCTCGACTCGCAAACGGTACGCGGCATACTCCGAGAATTGCTCGAGCAACCACGATTCTTCGCGCCGGGATTTGAACTCGAGCAGGACTGCCAAACACGCACTCAAGATCAGGGCGATCAGGTGTCCGCGCTCGAGCGATGATCCGAAGGTCAGTAGCATTAGGGCGCTGTAAATCGGATGGCGTATCCAGGCGAAAAGACCGCTGGTGACGAGTTGCGCGTCCGCTTTGGGTTTCGGTAACGGTGTCAGGTTGCGCCCAAGGTTCAGGCCAGCCCAGACGAGCGGCGCGAAACCAGCGTATTTCAGAACGGTTCCAAGCACGCTCGGCGGAAATGCGAATGCCGGAAACGACGGCAACCAAAAAATCAATCCCAACAAGATGAACTGCACGATCACAAAAAGTTCGCCTCGAGCATTCCAAGTGCGTGATGCTGACATGCTCGAGTCTAAACCTTCACAAGGTGAACTGAACGCTCGAGGATTTTGCAACGTATCTTGAAGCATGTCCCCATTGCTTTTTCCTGCGGCAGCCATTTTCGCATTGGTCATCGCGGCGTTTTCCAACGCGGCCTCGAGCGGTAAAACCGTGATGCTGAATTCTCAGGCGAGATGGCTGACCAA
>JANOWZ010000122.1:0-2610 GCA_031418155.1 Deinococcales bacterium | reverse complement strand
GTCGGTTTGAACCCGCACGATTGATAGAACATCTCGAGGTGAGCTCCATAATCGACGTGCAACCAATCGCAGCCTCGGGCTCGAGATTCTTGAATGGCTCGAGTCACCAATTCACGCCCGATGCCTCGATGTTGAAATTCTTTGTGAACCGTCGTGTCGAGCAGAAAAGCGTGAACTCCAGCGTCCGAAATCACCTTCACGAACCCGACCAACCTCGAGCCGGAAAACGCGCAAATGAAAAACAGACTGCGCTCGAGTTGCGCCACAAAATCTTTTGACACGTGACCATCCCAGGCGCTGGCGAAGAGTTCGTTCAATGCCTCACTCGAGACGCTTGGATTGATTCGGTATTCGATGCCAACCATCATGACGGCTCGAGACCTGTGACAGGAGTTTCGGCGAAGACATTCAATGCCTCAGGACGGATCGGCAACGAAAACGTCAACCCTCGGGAGCCGCTCGAAACTTGCGTCTTCAAACTTCCACCCAATGCCTCGGCGCGTTCACGGATGCCGCGCACGCCGTTGCCCTCAAGGATTTCACCCTGCGCATCGTCCCAAACCTCTAGCGTGAGGAGATGATCGTCTTTCTCGAGTGAAACCCAGCAACGTTGTGCGCGAGAGTGCCGGATGACATTGGTGATCGCCTCGCGCAGCGCAAAACCAAGTGCACTTTCCTGTGCCCATTCGAGTTCAATCGGCACGACGTACAGCTCGAGTTTGATTTTGGCGGCCTCGCACGCCAAGGCAATGTTGGAAAATTCCGCCTCGAGTCCGGCACTGCGGTAGCCGCGAACGGCGCTGCGAACCTCGTGCAGACTTTCACGGGCGATCCGTTCAACATCTCGAATCTCCTGAGCGGCCCGAGCCGGGTCTTTGTCGGCCAATCTCGAGGCGAGTTCAGATTTGAGCACAATCACCGAGAGCGTGTGTCCGAGCAAATCGTGTAAATCTCGAGCGATGCGTTCACGTTCAGCAACCTTGGCGATCCGCACCACTTCTTCTTGCGAACGCTGCAAGGCTCGAGCCGAAAGCGTTTCATGATAGGCAAGGTTGTTGCTGACGGCGGCGACGATGGTCAGGATCACAAACAGGGCAACACTCAACCAATTCAACTCGTTCGTCACCATCAACGCAGCACAAACCATCAGGCAAATAGCAACGGTGAACGCGGCGGGCCACGGGCTGCGTTGCGCCCCAGCGAAGGCTCCGGCGTAAATCAGGAAGCCAATACCGCTTCCACCAATCATCGGCCACATCAGCGCCATCACCAGGTACGAGACGAACATTCCGATCAGGCTCGGAACCCGCAACTGTGGCGGATGTTGCGGGTCTTTGACCCACGGCTCGAGCCAGAACGCCCAGACGAAAATGCCGACAAAACCGAGCAGCAACAGCAGGCCATAACCATACGCAAACCAGGCTCGAGGTTCCTCAAACAACGCGTTGATCGGGAAGAACAAGAACACCAGCCAGATCAGTTGAAACCAGCGGCCCCTGTGTGAACGGCGTTGCATGAATCACCTCGAGAAAAATGTGTTCGCGTGTGGCTCGAGTTTAGGTCTGGGGCCGATTATATTTTGGGAATGTGTGGATGCTCGAGCGTTTGCGTACCCGCGAGCATGCCGCCGTTGATCGTCACCCATTGATCGACTTGCGACCAGATTTGTCCGGGCAAGGCACGGCTGGCCAGCAGTTTACTCAGCGGCCAAAGCAGCCCGAACAACGCCCAAGGCGTGACCAAAATCCCGATCAGCGTCAATGCCGCCGCCGAGGTCGCGCTCGAGATGTCCATCCATTGTTGTTCGCCCATTGTCACGGTGATGCCGTCGCTGTCGGGCACAATGCCGAGCGTGACTGCAAAACGTTCTTTGGCCGGTTCCTCGCCGAGCGCGACTTGAACGACCGTGTTGCCGTTCTGGGTAAAAAATTGCGCCTGCAAGTCTGTTTGCGGATCGAAGAATTTGACGAGTCCTTCGGCGAGTCCTTCGGCGGTCAGCGCTCCGGTGTATCGGCGTTGTTGCATGGTGTTCTCCTGTCATTCGAGAGATTGCGATTTCGTGATGGACCTGTGTTCACCTCGAGCCTACCGGTAATTTGTTCCCTCGTCGCGTTTGTACGCCCACACCGCCAAGGCCAGAAACACCAGCGTGAACCCAAGCAACCACAGCACGTGCTCGAGTTCACTTTTGGCGCTGGGCACGCCGACCACGACGCGGGCCAACTGGCCGCCGTGGTACGAGGGCAGAAATGGCGCGATGTCCTGAACTATTTTGGGCAGGCTCGGCAGGGGAATGAACAATCCCGAAGCGAACGACATTGGAAAGAAAATCAAATTGATGATCGGACTGGCACTCTGGGCTCCCTTGGCAAGATACCCAATCGTCACCGCGAGTGCCGCGAACGGCAACGCACCGAGCAAGACTCGGGCCACCAGTGAAATCCAAGCACTCGCTGGCAATGAAATCCCGCCAGTGATTGATCCGACGGTCAGCAGCAACGTCAGGGTGATCAGCCCGAGCAGCATCACACTGACCAGCTTGGCCGTGAACAACACCCAGATGGGCATCGGCGTGGTTCGCAAGAACCTGTACCAGCCGCTCGAGCGTTC
>JANOWZ010000121.1:0-2503 GCA_031418155.1 Deinococcales bacterium | reverse complement strand
GAAACCGACGACGAACAATCCCGCTTTCTCGAGACGATGGCTGCCGAGGCGTTGCGTTTGCGCATGGTTGGCAATGTCGCCGCGAGCCACACGACGGCGATGCACAGTTACAACAATTCTTACGCCGATAAGGTCATCAACAATGTCCGTCGCGCTGGCCTGCACGTGATCTGCAATCCGCCGGACAACAGCGTGCTTCAGGGCCGGTTTGACCATTACCCGATCCGTCGCGGCCTGACTCGAGTCAAGGAATTATTGGCGGCAGGCGTGAATGTCGCCGCCGGTCACGACAGCGTAATGGACCCCTGGTATCCGATGGGCAAGGGCGACCCGATGCACACCGCCTTCGTGCTGCTGCATTACGGCCTGATGTCTGGCGCTCGAGATCGGGCGCACCTGTTCCCGATGCTCTCGAGCCGTGCGGCGGCGATCTGGAACAATCAAGCCGTCAAGCTCGAGGCTGGTGCGTGGTCCGGGCTGGATGGTCACAGCATTCGGGTTGGCAATGATGCGGATTTGATTGTCTGGCCGGTTCCAACCGAGGACGATGCGATTCGCACCATGCCGATGCGCCGCTATGTCTTAAAACGCGGCAAGATCGTGGCCGAAACCAAACCGGAAGTCTCGAGCGTCCTAGGGCGGGACGTGCGCTTCCTGCGGTAAACCCAAACGCAGTGAGAAATGGAGCGCCGCTGGTCGGATTGGTGTGCTCCACAATAAGTTGCTTCTCGGGTCGTTTCCTGGATGCCGACGCTGCGTAGACCTTAATCGAGGGACCCGAATACGATCAGCCGTTTTGTAAGGAATTTGACATGCCTGATTCGATACTCATTATCCATGAATTGAATGCAAATTCATGACAATTGGGAGTGCAATCATGAAAAGTCCACATTGGATGGTCGCCGCAACGGTGACTGCAAGCCTGCTCGCCTCTTGTGAAAATCAGGGTGTCATCAACCTCGAGGTTCGTGCCCCGGAACGGTACTCACAGAGTACCACCGTAGACATCAGTGCCGATGCCGACCGTCACGCCGTTGAAGCCCAATACGGTGGTAAAGTCGTGGTTTGGCAGCCTGAGGAGGGCTTTGCGATTCTCGGCTCGAACAAACCGTTCAAACCGCTCGCAGGTTTGAACGCATCCGCCGTTGTCGCCACTCCAAACTTGGATGCCATGAGCCTGCCTGAGACCGTCAACAGTGCGGGTGCATCCGCTTGGGCGGGCGGTGCCTCTGCGTGGGCTGGTGGCGCTTCAGCTTGGGCCGGAGGATACTCAGCTTGGGCGGGCGGTGCCTCTGCGTGGGCTGGTGGCGATCAAGTCGCGAGCACCTTTCCCGACAACGTTGCCTCCTGGAAATTGATCAAGCTCGCCGAAGGGCAGGCGTTGGCCAAGCACCTCGGCGCTGGCGTCAAGGTCGCGGTGATCGACACGGGCATTGACCTGAATCATCCGGCCTTCAACGGCAGGCTCGCACAGAGCAGTGAATGGAAGGATTTCATCGATGGTGATACCCTGCCGCAAGAGGAACCCGGCTCGAGCTTCGGTCACGGCACGAGCGTCGCTGGCATCGTCTTGCAGGTTGCACCGAACGCCACGATCCTTCCATTGCGGGTGCTTGCCCCAAGTGGCGAAGGAGACACCGACAAGGTGGCCGAAGCGATTGGTTGGGCCATCGACCATGGCGCGAAAGTGATCAACCTGTCACTTGGGGGCGATAGCAAAGCCCCGAGCCTGAACAGAATGCTCGCCTACGCCAATAACAGAGGCATTTTTGTGATTAGCTCGAGCGGCAACACCGGCGATGACGAAATCACGGTTCCGGCGACGTATGCCACGAGGATTCGCAACAGTTTCAGCGTCGGTAGCGTCAATGCAAACGGTGCAAAATCTCCGTTCTCGACGTTCGGGAAACTCGAATTGATGGCTCCAGGTGAACGCATTTGGGGACCGGCCCCCGGCGAACAACGCTCGTACTGGAGTGGCACTTCGATGGCCACGCCGATGGTTTCTGGCACACTGGCCTTGGCGCTCGCAGAACCGCTACGCGATCCTGGCAACCTGGGGGATCAACTGATCGGCTTTGCACAGCGTGATGAGGCCCGTGCTGCGAACGAAAACACCCCGTACCAGAACAAACTCGGTGCGGGTTATCCCAATGTCTTCAGATTCCTCGAGCAGGCGATTGCCCGTTAAAATGATTGGGGCGAAGTACAAGGAACCGGTTTCAGGTGGTTTTTGGTCAATCCTTGAGGTTTCAGCGATGAAAACCATACGAAGATTGACCAAAAACCACCTTTGTTTGCGAACCGTATTTGACCAGTATTCCCCGAGAAAAGCATACCCTGATTCGGGCTTGCGTTAGGGTATTGAACAAACCTTCACGCAAATTATTTGAAGTCAGTGCAGACAATACCAAAAGCGTTTTTTGACCATGAGAATCGCGTTTTTCTATCTAGAGTGCGGCAATGCACCTGGATCTGGATCAACAAAGTTCAATGTTTGATG
>JANOWZ010000120.1:0-7739 GCA_031418155.1 Deinococcales bacterium | reverse complement strand
GTGTTGAACTCGAAGATGCTGGCAGCGCTCGCGGTGGTCATCATTATCAGCAGGCACACGATCAAGGTTTGTTTCATGGCTCGAGGTTACGGGTTTTGTCACCTCGAGACTGTACGGTGGGAGGATCATTCCTTGGTGGTTTAGGGCGTGGCACCGCCATTCACCCCTGCTTACGCCATCACACTCAGCTTCCCGAGTTGATCCAGACACGGACCCAATTGGGTCAAGTGAACCTGTTCTCAAGTGATGCTCGGGCGTAGACTTCCGTCATGGATCTGCTCGAGAAAGCCCTGTCAGGCTCGAGGTTAAGCCTTGAGGAAACCGTTGCCCTGTATGATTTGCCGTTGCCAGATTTGGCGAGCGCCGCGCATCAGGCCCGCCTCGAGCGCACGAACCCGAGCGTGGTCACGTACTTGATTGACCGGAATATTAACTACACGAACATCTGCAATGTCGGTTGTAACTTTTGTGCCTTTTACCGCACGCCACGCCAGGGCGATGCGTACACGTTGTCATTCGAGCAAATTTCCGAGAAGGTCGCGGAGCTCGAGCAAATTGGTGGCACGCGCATTCTCTTGCAGGGTGGTGTCAATCCGGCCCTGCCGTTCGAGTGGTATCTCGAGATGTTGCGTTTCTTGAAGGCCAAGCATCCAACCATCATGATCGATGCCTTCAGCCCTGAGGAGATTCTTGGGCTGGAAAAAATCACCGGCTTGGGGGCGCTTGAGATTGTCCGTCAGATGAAGGACGCCGGTTTGGATGGCCTGCCTGGGGCTGGTGGTGAAATCTTGGAGGACGATGTTCGGCTCGAGGCTGCTCCGGCCCGCATTCCGAGTGCCGATTGGTTCCGCATTTTGGATGTCGCCCAAGGTTTGGGTTTGTACACGATCTCGACGATGGTGATTGGCTTTGGCGAAACCCTTGAGCAACGGGCGCGTCACATGCTGAAAATTCGGGATCAACAGGATCGTGCATTGGCGGTTCACAGTGGCAACGGCTTTGCGGGCTTTGCGATGTGGACCCTACAAACCGAACACACGCGCTTGCACGGCAAAGCCCCCGGCGCGAGCGCCCACGAGTACCTGCGCAACTTGGCCGTCTCGAGGTTGGCGTTGGACAACATCAGCAACATTCAAGTCTCCTGGCCAACGCTTGGCTTCAAGGTCGGGCAGGTTGGCTTGTTTTACGGCGCGAACGATTTCGGCAGCACGATGATGGAAGAAAACGTGGTTTCGGCGGCGGGCGGTCATGACCGTGTGCGCGTGACCGAACGCGAGATCATTCGCAACATTGCCGACGCAGGGTTTACACCGGCGCAGCGCAACTCGAGGTTCAAGATTATTCGTTACCCGGATGTCAAAGCCGTGCTCGCATCGAATACAACGAATGCCATTCCGCCGCTTGAGCCAGAATTGGCTGTGGATGCTGCGGCAAGATAACCGTCGGCACGGTAAACTCGAGGGCCATGTGCCTTCCCTCGAGTTGCACCGATGAATGAAACGCTCGCTGCAATTTTCGCGGTGGGCAGTGCTGCGGCTTGGGGCGCTGGCGATTTCTCTGGCGGTCTGGCCAGCAAACGCTCGAGTCCGCTTTCGGTAACGCTGGTTTCCAATCCGTTTGGCCTGATCCTGGTACTGGTGCTCGCCCTGTGGCGCGGCGCATCTGGCCCGAGCCTGCACGATGCCGTGCTTGGATTCAGTGCGGGCATGTGTGGTGCGATTGGGTTGCTGGCGTTCTACCGTGCCCTCTCGAGCGGCAAGATGGGTGTGGTCGCGCCCATCACGGCGGTCGTGGCGAACGTGATCTCAATGCTGTTCGGTGCATTCACAGAAGGTTTCCCGAGCATCCTGCAACTGATCGGGTTTGCATTCGCCATCATCGGGGTGTACGTGATTTCCAAGCCAGAAGGTAAGGCTCGAGTCGCGTTTTCGGACCTGTTGCCCGCATTGCTTGCTGGGATTGCCTTCGGAGTGTTTTTCATTCTGACCGGCAATTACTCGGGCGGCGATATCGGTTGGACGTTGGTGATCGCCCGCCTCGGCACGATTTCGATGGTGGTGGCCTCGGCAATTTGGTCACGGCATCAATTCAAGCTCGAGTCGAGCAGTTTGCCGCTCGTGTTTGTTGCGGGTGGTATGGATACTTTGGGCAACCTGCTGTTCGCGTTGGCAACACAGATGGGCCGTTTGGATGTCGGATCGGCGCTCTCGAGTTTGTACCCGGTGACAACGGTTTTGCTGGCCATGCTGGTCTTGCGCGAACGACTCTCGAGATCGCAGGGCGTGGGCGCACTGATCGCGCTCATCTCGATTCCCCTGATCGTGGCGTGAGGCTCGAGCGAACCGCAATTCCCAGCCCGAGCCTTTCGCCGTAGACTGTACTTCATGACCTCGAGCATTGATGTTGTCGCCCTGGACCGTGCCGATCCTCTCGCAGCGGTGCGTGACCGGTTTTCCATTCCGCCCAACCTGATTTACTTGGATGGCAATTCCTTGGGTGTCTTGCCCAAGCACGTCCCGGAACGCCTCGAGCGTGCCGTGCGGGTTGAATGGGGCCAGGATTTGATTCGCAGTTGGAACAAACACGCCTGGATTGACCTGCCGATTCGTGTGGGTGCGCAAATCTCGAGGTTGGTCGGGGCGCACGCGGACGAGGTGATCGCGGCGGATTCGACCAGCATCAATGTCTTCAAGGTGCTGCTGGCAGCGTTGAAGCTTCGCCCCGACCGGCGCGTGATCGTCTCGGACATCGACAATTTCCCAACGGATTTGTACATCGCCCAAGGCATCAACGATTTGCTTTCCGGCAAGTACGAGTTGCGGTTCGTCAAACGCCATCAACTCGAGGCCAGCATTGATGACACGGTTGCGGTCGTGATGCTGACCGAGGTCGATTACCGTACCGGCGAACTCTACGACATGGCCCGAGTCACCAAACTCACGCACGATCACGGGGCGGTTGCCGTTTGGGATTTGGCGCACAGCGCGGGCGCATTCCCGGTGGATCTCGAGGGTTGCCAAGTCGATTTCGCGGTCGGTTGCGGCTATAAGTATTTGAACGGCGGGCCGGGAGCGCCAGCGTTCTTGTATGTCGCCCGCAGGCATCAGGCCAACGCCGCAGCGTTTCTGGCGGGTTGGATGGGCCATTCTGCCCCGTTCGAGTTCACAGCGAATTACACGCCCAGCGCCGATTTGCGACGCATGACGGTCGGTACGCCGTCGGTCTTGGGCATGACGGCGCTCGAGGCTTCACTCGAGGTCTTCGATCAGGTTTCTATGCGGGACGTGCGGGCGAAAAGTGTGGCATTGACGAATTTGTTCATCGATCTCATGCGTCCGCTCTGCCCCGAGTTTGGCTTTGCACTCGTCTCGCCCGCCGATGCCGCGCGGCGCGGTTCGCAGGTGTCTTTTTCGCATGAGCACGGGTACGCGATCATGCAGGCATTGATTGCCGATGACGTGATCGGTGATTTCCGAGCGCCGAACATCGTGCGCTTTGGCTTCACGCCGTTGTACTTGCGTTTCGCGGATGTGCAAGAGGCTGTCAGGAGGCTCGAGGCGATCATGCGTGCGAAACGTTGGCGAGAACCGGTTTTTCAGGCCCGCAGCAAAGTCACGTAATCTCCAGCCAACTTTTGTCGAGGATTTCTCATTGCCTTCACCTGAGCCCACTACGCTGCATGATGTCAGGTTCGCAACACTTGCCCCTGCATCTTCAACGTGGACCTGATTTCACCTCCATCTTCTTGAACAAAGAACCGACCCCAGCAACGGGGTCGGTTCGATTTTGGATCTGCCCGAGATTTGGCTCGAGATCAGCGTCCAAACGTCACGCGGTTCTTGATGTCCGCCCAGGTTTTTGGCCCGATCCCCTTGACTTTATCCTGCAATTCCTGACCGTTCTTGTAAGGCCGATGCTTGATGATCTCACGCGCAATCTTTGGTCCAATTCCCGGCAGCGTCTCGAGTTCCGCTTGCGTGGCCCGGTTGACATTGATGCGTGCGTTTGAAGATTGCTCGAAGATTTGTTGCACAGTCGATGCTGAACCCAAACCAGATTCGGCAAAACTTGCGGCAAGACTCGAGGCGAGGATCAACGCGAGACCAGCGATCAATACGGAACGTTTCATGCCTGACCTCCCAAACAACCTGTGGTGCGTCAATTGTAACGAAATACAGGGCAAAAATGTCGTATCCCGAAGCACTGAGGTTTTCGCCGGTACACTGTTCGCATGATTCACGGTGATGATTTCGCGCCCCATCCCGCCCTCGAAGCGTTCGCCCGCTGGCTCGAGCCGGACGGATTGTTCTTTTACGACGCTGGTCCGAACCCAAACGCGATTGCCGGATCGGTCGTGGTGCTGATCCACGGCAACGGCGACGAGGCCGATTCGTGGCGGCACGTGATACCAGCACTGGCACAACAGCATCGGGTGCTCGCACCGGACCTGCCCGGATTTGGGCGCTCGAGGGCATTGGGTCAGGGCAACCTGCACGATTTGGCTGCCGGAGTGCTGCGAATCCTCGAGTCTGAATACCTGAAATCCGTGCATTTGGTCGGCTCGAGCATGGGTGCCGTCGTCGCCGGTTTGGTCGCGCAACACCTGCAAGCCTCGAGCCTGGTGTTGTGCGGCGGTTCTGCCGCCAGCCTCGGGATGTCCGAACCGAGCGCTGGCGTGAAAGCCCTGCTCGTGCCTGGAGTTGGGGAAGGATATTACACAGGATTGCGTGACGCTGGCATTGATGCCGCGTATGACACCCTCAAACCGTATTACGCCAACCTCGAGCACCTGTCCGAATCCGACCGCCAGTTCTTGCGTGATCGCGTTTGGGCTCGGGTCTGGTCCGATTCGCAACGCACCGCGTTCTTCGCTGGCCTGCGTTCATTGTTCGATCCAAACCTCGGCTTGAGCCTTGATTCGCTCGAGCCATTGTGCACGCTTCTGTTGTGGGGCGAGCACGACACGATCATGCCGCTCGAGGCTGCACATAAGCTGCACGCCGCGCTGCCCAATTCGAAACTCGAGGTCGTCTCCCAAGCGGGCCACCTGCCACACCAGGAACGCCCTGAAGCGTTCGTGGCGGCGCTCGAGGCATTCTGGAGGCGCATGTGATTCTCGGATTGGACTTTGGCCTGACCAACCTCGATGGGGCACTCGGACAGGATGGGCAATTGCTGCGCGGTTGGCGGCAACTGACGCAAGGCCCAGCCAGCAAAGCCGCAATGCGGTCCGCCCTCAAGACCGGCGGCGTGAACCTGCACGACCTGAGTGCGATTGGCACGACCGGAGGCCGCCACAAAGACCTCCCCTCGAGCATCGAAGGCATTCCGATCCGACCCATCGGCGAGGCGCAATCCGTCGGGCGTGGCGGTCTGGCCCTGAGCGGACTCGAGTCTGCATTGGTCGTTTCGGCGGGTACGGGCACATCCATGATCGCTTCACGCAAACTCGAGCACGGTTACGAGTTCAAGCACGTGACCGGATCGGCGGTCGGAGGCGGCACGCTGCTCGGGCTGGGGAAACTATTGCTCGGAACCGGCGACCCGCTCGAGATTGGGGAACTCGCCGCAAAAGGCGACCCGGCAGGCGTAGACAGTACGCTCGTGGACGTGATCGGTGGCGGTATTGGACATTTGCCACCGGATGCGACCGCCGTAAATTTAGGCAGGCTTGCCAAGCTCGAGACACCACCATCTCGAGAAGATCTGGCGGCGGGCTTGGTCACGCTCGTTTCGCAAGTCATCGCCGTGATCGCCTTGAATGCCGCAGCCGCCAACAACCTCGAGCGAATCGTGATTGTCGGACACCTGCCCGACCTCGAGCCTATTCAAACCGCAATCCGTCGCGTCTGGGGATTTTACGGCGTGCCAAACCCACCAATTTTTCCAGAGCAAGCCGGGTTTGCGACCGCTTTGGGCGCAGCACTCGAGGCTGGGGAAAAACCAAAATAGGCTTGCGGTATGGTCTCGAACCCCGAAAGGAACAAGCAGCGCTTTCGCGCCGCTCGTTTCCTGGGAGGGATGTTCTTGCCTCGATCAGGTTAGCCCCTCGAGCCTTTTTCTGGCGTGTGCCGCCTCACAAGATTGATGTAAGTTCAAGAATGTAAAGTTTTCCGCATTTCAAACAAATTCAGATCAGGCTCGAGCGAGCATCATTTGCTGTTGCGATACCGCCGAATCAAGGCATTCGTCGAACTGTCATGCGCCAAAACAGGTTCGTTTGCCGCCTCGAGTTCCGGCACGATCTTGCCCGCCAGCACCTTGCCGAGTTCCACGCCCCACTGATCGAACGAATTCACATCCCAAATCGCACCTTGCACGAAAACCTTGTGCTCGTACAAGGCAATCAACGATCCGAGGACTCGAGGTGTGAGGATGTCCGCCAGAATCGTGTTGGTTGGCCGGTTGCCCTCGAAAACCCGATGCGGCACGAGATCAGGTGCGACACCATCGGCGGCGACCTCAGCGGCGGTTTTACCAAACGCGAGCGCCTCGGTTTGCGCAAAAACGTTCGCCATCAGCAAATCATGGTGCGGCTCGAGCGGATTCAAAGTTTTGCAAAAGCCAATGAAATCACAGGGAATCAATTTTGTGCCCTGATGGATCAGTTGGTAGAAGGCGTGCTGTCCGTTCGTGCCAGGTTGTCCCCAGATGACTGGCCCGGTCTGAGTCTGAACCGTTTCACCCTCGAGCGTGACGTGCTTGCCGTTGCTTTCCATGTCCAGTTGTTGCAAGTACGCGCTGAAACTCGAGAGGTAATGGTCATACGGCAAGACCGCCAGGGTTTGGGCATTGAAGAAATTGTTGTACCAAATCCCGAGCATCGCCATGATCACCGGCATGTTTTGGGCAAATGGGGCGGTGCGGAAATGCACGTCCATTTCGTGAAAACCCTCGAGCAATTCCCGGTATCGATTTGGTCCAACCGCGAGCATCACGGACAGGCCAATCGCGGAATCCATCGAGTATCGCCCGCCGACCCAATCCCAGAAGCCGAACATGTTGGCGGTATCAATCCCGAATTTCGTGACGGCCTCGGCGTTCGTGGAAACGGCTACGAAATGTTTGGCCACCGCGCTGTCATCTTTCAAGTTCCAGAGCAACCAATCTCGGGCCGAACCCGCATTTGCCATCGTTTCTTGCGTCGTAAACGTTTTGCTCGAGACGATGAACAAGGTTTCGCCCGCATCCAAATCTCGGGTCATCTCGATGAATTCGCTGCCGTCCACGTTTGACACAAACCGCAGGTTCAAATCTCGAGTCGCGTAGAATTTGAGCGCCTGATACGCCATCACCGGCCCGAGGTCAGAACCGCCAATACCAATGTTGACAATGTTCTTGATGCGTTTTCCAGTGTGCCCCAACCATGAACCATTGCGCACACGCTCACAGAATGCCGCCATGCGATCCAAGACCGCATGAACTTCTGGGACAACATTCACGCCATCGACCATCACCGTCGCATCTCGAGGGGCGCGTAAGGCCGTGTGCAAGACCGCCCGGTTCTCGGTGATGTTGATCTTCTCACCCGAGAACATCGCCTCGAGTTTGGTTTTCAACCCGGATTCTTCGGCCAATTGTATCAGCAGCCTGAGCGTTTCGTTGGTCACACGGTTCTTCGAGTAATCCAAGTACAGGCCGCCCGCCTCGAGCGTCAGACGTTCACCTCGGCTTGGATCGCTGGCGAACAGTTCGCGCAGGTGCGTGTCTTGAATGCTGGCGTGGTGCGCCTCGAGCGC
>JANOWZ010000119.1:0-2998 GCA_031418155.1 Deinococcales bacterium | reverse complement strand
TTGGGTTTGGCGACACGGGCTGGATTGGATCAGGTCACGTACTTTGATGGCAAAACCTGGTTTGACTTGGGTGGCCCGGTCAATTCGGATCGGAAATTGCGGGTCAAACCGACCAGCCGCAACGGACTGCGTGGCCTGGGAGGCCTCACAGATGCCGAGGCGGACGCGATCGCCGGATACCTCTCGAGCAAAGGGTTGCTCGGCGTGGCGGTCCTCGAGCCTGGGAGCACCCCGGATCAGGATTTGCGCTTCGAGCCGTTGCCTCGAGATTACAAACGCACCACCCTGTACGTGCAAGTCGGGTTGCAAACCGATCTTCTGGGCGGGTTCGCCGAGGCCGCGTCGCTCGAGGTCAAGGCACTGGCATCGGGTGGCAACAGTGCCCACGGCAGCGAGAACGCGCTGGTGCGTTTGGATTCCAGTCAGGCCAGCCTCGAGCAAACCTGGAAGCTTGTCGGTGGCAATCAAATTCCGCAACCCGCACCGCCGAGCGTGGATTTCAGCCGCTCCAAAGTCGTCACGGTTTTCCTCGGCTCGAGGCCCACGGGCGGCTACGGCATCGCCATCGGTGATGCGAAACTTGAGGGCAAAACCTTGATCGTCGGTGTCAACATCCGTGAACCCGGCACTGGCACGATCACCACGCAAGCCTTCACCAGCCCGTATGCGAGCATCACCGTTTCGAATGCGGAATTTTCAGCCGTGCGGGTGGTCAACAAAGCGACCGGGAAAGTGATCGCATCGGTCCCATGATATTGGCCCAATAATACCTCAAAAACCCGAGCACGCCCACAACGTCCGCATCAACCGTCGGTGCGCAACCTCGAGAACGACACGACATCCCAATACTTGCCCTTCCAGAATCCATGATCGCGCAGCACACCCTCACGCTCAAAACCAAGTTTTTCTAGCACTCGGATCGAAGCAGCATTTTCGGGATCGACATAAGCCTCAATCCGATGCAACTCGAGCCGTCGGAAGCCAAACTCGAGCATCCCGGCGACGGCCTGCACGGTTGCGCCTTGGCCCCAACTCGAACGCAACAGGTCGTAACCAATCACGGCTCGGGACGCTTGTCGGTTGAAGCCGTTAAAGCCGCAAGTGCCGATCATTTCGCCATCCGTGCGGCGCGTGATGGCCCAACGGATGCCTTCGCGCTGCTCGTACCGCGCCTGAAAATGCGCGATCAGCTTCTCGGCCTGTTCAAAATTCGTGAACGTCTCGAGGTCGTAATACTGCGTCACCTGATCGTCGCTGAAAATCTCGAAAATCGTGCCGCTGTCGGCGCTGGCAAGCTGCCGCAGGATCAAATCATCCGTTTTTAAGATCGGAAACGGCTCGAGCCCAAAAGTATTCACCTGTGCCCCGCTCGCCAGAAGCTCATCTGGGCGTAGAATACCCGTTGCCGATGAAAACAACGCCGAAAAAACCGGCTTTTCACGGCCCCACCCCAATTTGGAGGTCTTTATGAGTCAACCCAACATCCCGAACGGCGATCAAATCATGGCGATGCTCAACGGTGTCAAAGACAAGGTCTCCGACCCGAAATTCCTCGAGAACATCCAAAAAGGCATCGGTCCAGCGTTTGAAAGCGTCAAAGCGCAACTCGGGACGTCCTGGGACGATGCGCAAATGATTTATCACATGGCTTTCGATGCCGGATTTGACATGAAAATGGAAACCAAAGTTGCCGCGATTGGCGCACTCGCGTACCTGGTTTCACCGATTGACCTGTTGCCCGAACGCTTCCTTGGGCCACTCGGCCTTGCCGATGATGTCGCCGTGCTGATGTACGCCCTGAATTACTGCAAGCCAGAAATCACGCGCTACCAAGCATACAAGGCTGCGCAAACCCCAGCACAGGCCAGCAAACCGATTCCGCCCGCAGCGGGCTAAGGCAGAGGAAAGTCAAAGAACAGGAAAGAGGAAAGTAAACCCAGACTGCCTCGAGCACTGGCCCTTACTTTCTTCTTTCCTCTGTCCCTCAATACCCGATTTTTTCCTTGCGCAACTTGCCCCACTCGAGCGCCGTGGCAATCGCATCTTCAATGCTGTGCTGCGCGGTCCAACCCAGCAAATCTCGAGCCCGATTGGTGTTGGCGTACACGCCCGCGACATCGCCGGGACGCGGTTGCGCATCTTTGGTCGGGACGGGCTTGCCGTACACCTTCTCGAACATGGCAACCAACTCGCGCACGGTCACGCCATCGCCACGACCAACGTTGATGACCAAGTAATTGGGGTTATCAGATGCGAGGATGCCCTGTATTGCTGCTTTCTCAAACCCACGGTCAAATTCCTCAACGGCCTTGACATGTGCCATCGCCAAATCCCAAATGTGAATGTAATCGCGGATTGCCGTGCCATCTCGAGTGCCGTATTCCGTGCCACAAACGTTGAAGAAATTCTCACGGCCCATCGCCACCTCGACCAGTTTTGGGACAATGTGCGAGACCTCGCGCAATTGCATGCCGGAACGCATCCTCGGATCGGCCCCCATCGGATTGAAATAACGCAGGGCAATTCCACGCAATTTGGTCGCCCGTGCAATATCCTCGAGAATCATCTCCATGATCTGCTTGGTGCGTGCATATGGGCTTTTGGCGTTGACTCGATCCGTCTCGAATGCCTCGCCGCCGTTGCTGGTTTCGTAAATGCTGGCGGAGGATGAAAACACCACGCGATGACACCCGAGTGCCTGCAAAATGTTGAAAAACTCGAGGCTTTTCGCCACATTCTGCGAGTAATACTTGTACGGTTCACGCACACTTTCTGGCACCAAAATCAGGGCGGCAAAATGAATCGTGTGCGAAATGTCCGGGTGTTCCGCAAAAATCTGCTCGAGCAAGGCGCGATCTGCAATGTCACCGTGGTAGCAAATCCGATCCTTGACGAATTCCTCGCGGCCCCTGGTCAGGCTGTCCAAAATGATCGGCGTGTGACCATTGTCCAAGAGTGCGCTGCAAACCGTGCTGCCGATGTACCCGGCCCCACCCGT
>JANOWZ010000118.1:0-8532 GCA_031418155.1 Deinococcales bacterium | reverse complement strand
AAACTTGGAGCGCCGCTCGAGCACATGCACGATCCGCATCATCGGTTCTGGCAAGCGTTGCGCAATGACCCAATCACCGATCACCGGCATCATGCGGCGGTCCTCGGCCCCATGCAGCAACACGCCGGACAGAATCGCATCCTCTGCGCGTTCGCCGGTTTGAACCCGGAAGGTGGTGCGGTCCACGCCAATCACTCGGGCGGGTTGCAATTCGGCTCGAGCATCGACATTGAGCGCCTCCAGAAAAGCCTGGTACTCGAGGTTGAACTGTACCGACCAACCGAGCGAGACGAGCGCCTTATCCATGCAACCGAACGCACGGCTTGAGTGAGACCATCGCCAAACACAAATCGCACTGAGCAACAACCGATGCTCGAGCCGTTTGAAAATGTGATGTTAAAGACTTCGACATGCTGATGCCTCGCAAGCGCAGGTATACCAAATTTGACTGATGCTTGAGGTTCTCGCCACCCTCAGGCGACAAATTCGATTCGCGCAGCACAAGCAAAATCCCCGACCACCATCACCTTTTGCGAAACTCGAGTACACTGGTTTCAATCAGAAAACCCGCAACACAACAGCCATCAGGAGGCCACATGAACATCCACCTGAAATCCCTCGCCCTCGGTGTCAGTATCACGCTCGCGGCGCTCGGTGTCTATGCCTTGGCCATCACATTGCCCAACACCTTCGCCGCCGGTGACCTGATCAGCGCCAGTAAAATGAACGAAAACTTTGCGGCCCTCAAAGCCAGCGTGGAAAAACTCGAGGCCGCCAGCGCCAAATTTGGATCGAACACTTCTTTAGCCGCAAATGGTGCGGGCGAAACATGCACTATTGGCGAGATCATCCTTTCGGCAGGTTCAAGGGCCAACGGCATGCCTGCCGCTGGACAACTCATGCCGATCAGTCAAAACCAAGCGCTGTTTTCTTTAATTGGTACGACCTATGGCGGCGATGGCACAACCACGTTCGCACTGCCCGATTTGCGCTCGAGTGCCCCAAATGGCTTGACCTACAGCATCTGTCTTTTCGGGGTTTTTCCGACCCTGAAGTAACCTCAAGTTTCAATGTGCTTCAGACACTCCAGGAAGGAGGTGAACGATGAGAAAACGATGGTTATACCTGATCCTCGTGGCGGTTGTGCTCGTTTCATGCCCCACCAGCCCACCGACGGGCGGCACAACGGACACCGCAAAATATGACACTGCCAAGTTTGACAGCGCCAAGTTCGAGCCGTAAGGAGACCGCAATGAAAACCAACCTAAAATCTTTTGCCCTCGGAGCCAGTTTGGCCCTCGGATTGCTCGGCGTATACGCCCTGGCAGTCAACATTCCAAACGTGTTTGCAGGTGGTGATGTGATCAGTGCTGCCAAAATGAATGAAAACTTCACGGCAATGAAAACGGCGGTTGATGCACTCGAGGCCAAAGTTGCCACACTCGAAACCAAAACGGCCTCACTTGAATCGTTTAGAACGGGATTAGCCAGCGCCAAAGGATCCATGCGTGCATTTGCGGTGGTGAATGGATTCCCCGCTGTTAGCCTGATAGCAAACCAATTCACTTCTGACGGGGCAACTATCACCTTTTCACGCACAGCAGTGGGTCGCTACCGCCTTACGATTCCAGGGGAAAGCATTTTTATTCAAAGCGATCCCGTGGTTTTAACCGGAACAGGTGATACCGTATGCGGCTACAACAGCGTATCGGGTGATCTGCTGATTGAATGTCGCAATTTGGCCGGAACAGATGTGGATACGGTTTTTATCGCCGTGGTCTTCAACGATTGAAGCTTCAGGTTTGGGGATTCGTGGCCTGAACCAGCAACGACTTCAAACCGCAAATCACGAATCCCGCGCCGTACTCGGGCTCAGACTCGAGTTTGAGGCGCGGGAACTTTTTGGCTCAGACCGCAATATCAAGTGACCGTTGCCATTCGAGATGTTCACGCACACCAGAAATCCCTTGAACACGCACGACTTGAAAGCCTGGTTCGTCAAGCTCGAACAGTTCGTTCCAGGGTTCGGCCAGCAAGACGCACAGGGGAATCTTTGCGCTTCGGGCGGCCCCGAGGTCTGGGCGTGTGTCACCGACCATGACGGCATGACTGGCCGAAGTTTGCAGGCGCTCGAGGGCCAGCAGCAGCATGTCCGGTGCGGGTTTCATTGGGGCATCGTCTCGAGAAAGCACAAGGTCGAAACTGACCTGGTGTTTGGCCAGAACCGTCTTGGCGCTCGAGGTGGCGTTGTTGGTCACAAGCGCGGTTTTGATCCCGGCGGCCCGCAATTCCTCGAGCAATTCGCGCACCCCGGCCCGCAGCACGCTTTGATCGGCGACCCGAACCTCGAGCAGACGGAAGGCTTCGGCGGCCTCGGGTGGCAGTCGGTGCAGGTTGGGAATCACCAGTTGATCGGCTTCGATGCCCCAATAGGCTTTGAATTCGGGAAGTCCATCTTCGACCGGTTCGAGGATTGTGCCGTCCATGTCAAACAGAACTGCCTGCGGAAAAGGTGGGATCATCTGGCTCTAGTATACGTTTTGGGTCTTGCAAAAATTCTTGGATACTGTATCTTGTATACAATGTTAGAGCCCATGCACCAATCACGTTTCAGCAAACCGGGTCTGATCCGCTCAGAGGTCTATGAGCATTTGAAACTCGAGATCGTTCAAGGCCGACTTCCCGGTGGTGAACGCCTCGCCGAAGAGAACATTGCGGCAAGCCTCGGTGTTTCGAGAACCCCGGTGCGCGAGGCGGTGCAACGCCTCGCCCAAGATGGCTTTGTCGAATTGATCCCGAACAAAGGCGCTCGGGTCCGGTCACTCTCCAGCACTGAAATCATCCAAACCTACGCTGTGCGCGAGGCACTCGAGGGTCTGGCCGCAAGACTGGCCGCCCAACACCGCGACGCGAACGACTTGGACCGGCTCGCCAAAACCTTGATGCGCCTTGAACGCCTTCCGAGCAACGATTACAGCGCCCAAACCGCTGTGGACCTCGAATTTCACGCCGCGATTGCCAATGCCAGCAAAAACGCTGTTCTGCAAGACACGCTGCGCGGATTGCGCGACACGATAGCTCGGGCGAAACTGATCACGCGCAAAACCAATCAGGCGACCGAAACCAAACTCGAGCATCAAACCATCCTCAAACACATTCAAAACGGTGAGGCAGATGCAGCGGAGGAGTCGGCTCGAGCGCACGTGCAACGGTTTCAAAAAATTGTACTCGAAGCACTCGGAGGCAAATGATGCTCAATATTGACCGTCTTTACCGCAGTGCAGTCCTGGGCATTGCCAACAATTCTCTGGTTAAAAACGTCATTCAAGATCGGGCTCGAGGTGCGGTCAGCCGATTCGTCGCCGGTGAGACGCTGCCCGAAGCGGTCCAAGCCGTCGAACGGCTCGAGCAGGACGGGATTCACGGCATCCTGGATTTGCTCGGCGAGATGGTCAGTTCGGATGCCGAAGCGAACATGTTCACGGCACAAATCCTCGAGATCATTGAGGCTTTTCAGGCATGGCAAAACAAAACAGAACACTTTCCTGGATACGCCAGCATCAAGCTTTCGCAACTCGGTTTGGACCGACCAGGCAATCTTGGAATCAACAACGCCCGCGAAATTCTCGAGGCGGCCAAACGCGCCAACGCCTTCGTGCGCATCGACATGGAGGATTCGCCTCGGGTTGCCAAAACGCTCGAGGTTTTCCGCGAATTGTGCGGCGAATTCGACAACGTTGGACTCGTGATTCAGGCGATGCTGCGCCGCTCTGAAGCCGACCTCGAAAGCCTCGCCGATCTTAAACCGAACTTACGCATCGTCAAAGGCGCATACCTCGAGCCAGAAAGCGAAGCCTTCACCGACAAGCACACCGTAGACATGCAATTCCGCCGTTTGCTGTACCGCAACCTCGAGCTTGGCAATTACACCTGCATCGCCACGCACGACGAAAGCATTATCAAAGACACTCAGATTTACATCGAAAAAAACAAGATCGCCAAAGACCGTTACGAGTTTCAAATGCTCTACGGGATTCGCCGCGATTTGCAAAAACGATTGGCATCTGAAGGCTTCACGGTTCGTGCTTACATCCCTTACGGCAAAGACTGGTACGCCTACTTCTCGAGACGCATCGCCGAACGGCCCGCCAATGTTGGCTTCGTACTGCGCGGCATGTTCAAAGGGTAAACTCACAAATTTTCAAACCGAAAGGAGCACAATACGACCATGAGCCTCGTTGAAATGAAACAAAAAGCACTCGAGTTAACCCGAGAAGATCAACTCGAACTGAGTGAATTTCTGGCTGAAGCTGCCGGACACGACCTTCCGCTCAGCCCAGAGTGGGACGCTGAAATCACCAGACGTGTCCAAAACATTCGCAACGGCACAGCCAAACTTCGACCCCTGAAAGATGCACTCAATGGGCTTGAACAACGAATCCAATCCACTCCTTTAAGCTGAGGCCGAACTCGAGATCGAACGAATCGCTGAATCCTACCGGCGCACATCACCCAAGCGTGCGATGCAATTCATGCGGGCCTTTCGTGATCGTTTCCAATTCATCAGCGATTTTCCAGAGGCGGCACAGGTGATTCATTCAAGCGGAGTCCGCAGGTCCAGTTTGGATGGCTTCCCATATCACATGTACTACTTGATTGATCTTGATTGCCTGTACGTCATCGCTGTCGGACACCACCATCAAAAACCTTTTACTGGTTGCGTCGCATCGAACCAGATTCTCGAGATTAATCCACAAGTCCAAGGAGAACCATGAACCTTCCAGCATATCAAGTTGAGTTGTACACCGATTACACGCAGCCCACCCACAAGGCCGCTTACGAGGCCGCCCTCGAGAAAGTCCGGGCGCATCTCGGACGGGATTACCCGTTGGTGATCGGCACAGAACGCATCACGACGACAGAGAAAATCACCAGCCTGAATCCGTGCAACACGGCACAGGTGATCGGTACAACCTCGAGCGCGAGCATCGAACATGCTGAACTCGCGTTGGAAGTCGCAGGCAAAGCCTTTGAATCCTGGAAGCGCGTACCGCTCGAGGATCGTGTTGCGATTATCGTTCGTGCGGCAGGAATTATTCGGGAACGCAAGCTCGAGTTCAACGCATTGTTAACGCTCGAGGTCGGCAAGAATTACGCCGAGGCCGAGGGTGAAACCGCCGAGGCGATTGACTTCCTCGAGTATTACGCTCGGCAGGCCTTGAAGATCATTCAGCCGATTGAGACGCATCAACTTCCCGGCGAGCACGACCGTGCCGAGTACATCGCCTTGGGTGTAGGACTCTCAATCACACCTTGGAATTTTCCGTTGGCAATCTTCTTGGGTCAAGCTTGCGCTCCGATCCTCGCGGGCAATACGGTCATCGTTAAACCCGCCGAAGATTCTGGCGTAATTGCGGCTTGGGCCGTGGATGTACTGCTCGAGGCTGGACTTCCAGAGGGTGTGATCACGTACCTTCCAGGCTTGGGTTCGAGGGTCGGCAGCCATTTGGTCAAGCACGCAAAAACACGATTTATCAATTTCACCGGCAGCAAGAATGTTGGCCTGTGGATCAATGCCGAGGCCGCGAAGGTCGTACCTGGTCAACGTTGGATCAAACGGGTCATGCTCGAGTTGGGCGGTAAGGACGGCATGATCGTGGATGAGACTGCGGATCTCGATGCGGCAGCGCAGGCCGCCGTTGCGGGCGCATTCGGCTTCGCTGGTCAAAAATGCAGCGCACTCTCGAGGTTGATCGTGGTTGAGAGTGTTTATGCCGAAGTGCTCGAGAAGGTCACGGCCCGCGTGCAAAAACTGGTCGCCGGTCCTGCCGAAACCAACAGCGATGTCAACGCGGTCATCAACAAGGCGAGCCTCGAGAAGTCCAAAACGTACCTCGAGCTTGCACCGTCTGAGGGTCGCGTCACAACGGGCGGCAATCTTGGCTCGAACGCTGGATATTTCATCGAACCGACCGTGGTCGCCGATGTCAAACCGACCGCGCGACTGGCACAAGAAGAAATCTTCGGACCAATCCTTGCTGTGATTCCGGTCAAAGATTTTGAGACTGCACTCGAGGTCATCAACGACACCGAATACGGTTTGACCGGCGGTTTGTTCTCGAACGATTCGGCACGGCTCGAGCGGGCCGAGAACGATTTGCATGTTGGCAACCTGTACTTGAACCGCAAGATCACCGGTGCGATGGTCGGCTGCCACCCGTTCGGTGGCTTCAACCTGTCCGGCACGGACAGCAAGGCGGGCGGGCCAGATTACCTGCTGCATTTTTTGCAGATGAAAAGCATCGCCCGCAAAATCTAAAAACTTGGCTAACGGCAAAAGGACGATCAAATCCAGAGCGGTCAGGCTCGAGACAATATTCAAGCTCGAGCCTGTTTTCGTCTCGCTGCCCTCGCAAAGCCATCTCGAGTTACGATTTGTCATGTTGGCCTTCAGACAAAAACTGCTCGCTCGAAAAACCTCGAGCACCACGAACGAAAACGCTGTGCTCGAGGCGTTGCAACAATGGGTCAGCACCATCAACTCGAGACAACCGAGCGCCGTCAGTCGCCTGTATTCCGAGGATGCGGTGTTCCTGCCGACGCTGAGCCATTACCGAATTCTCGGCAGCATGAACCGCACCACGTACTTTGCAAGGCTGCTCGGCAAGTCTGGTTTTCGCGTGGACATCCTCGAGCTTGACTTGCAAATGCTTGGCGAGGTCGGTGTGTGCAGTGGTATTTACGATTTCGATTACGCCTTTCGCGGCGATGACACACGGCTCGAGGCGCGGTTCAGCATGATTTTTCAACGCATCAATGGTGTGTACTTGATCATTAACCATCACAGTTCATTGCTGCCATTGAACGAGTGATCCGTTCACGCTTGACCGGACACGGTTATACTTTTCGCTGTGAAGCCGCTCGCCGATGCCATCCAACGCCTGAAGCCCTCCAGTACCGTCGCTGTTACGTCTCGAGCCATGGAACTCAAACGTGCTGGCGTGGACGTGATTTCGATGGCGGCGGGCGAACCAGATTTTGATACGCCGCAGCACATCAAGGACGCGGCGAAAGCGGCCCTGGATGCGGGCAAGACGAAGTACACGCCCACGCTTGGCGTGCCGGAATTGCGCGAGGCGATTGCTGCGAAGTTCAAACGCGAGAACAAGCTCGAGTACAGCCCAGCACAGATTCAGGTCACGACCGGCGGCAAGCAGGCTTTGTACAATGCCTGTTTCGCACTGATCAATCCTGGCGATGAGGTCATCATTCCGGCACCGTTCTGGGTCACGTACCCGGAACAGGTTCGCATGTTCGGTGGCGTGCCAGTCTTTGTGGAAACCCGAGCCGAGGATGGCTACGCGCTCGAGTTGGACGCGCTCGAGGCGGCGATCACGGCCAAAACCAAAATGATCATTTTGAATTCGCCGTGCAATCCCAGCGGCGTGGCCTACCCAGACGAGACGATTGCGGGCCTGATGGCCATTGCCGAGAAGCACGATTTGTGGGTTTTGAGTGACGAGATGTACGAGCACATCACGTACAACGGCAAGCTTCCGGTCAGTGCCGCAACCTTCAACCCGGAACGGGTCGTGACGGTGAACGGTGCGAGTAAAGCGTATGCGATGACCGGTTGGCGAATCGGATTCGCCGCCGCACCGCAACCGGTCATTAAAGCGATGGATGCAATGCAGGGCCAGACAACCTCGAACGCGAACACAATTGCGCAATGGGCGACAATTGCCGCGATCAACGACACACGCGAGTACATCGAGATGGCTCGAGGTGCGTTCCGGGAACGGCGCGATGCGATTGTGGCTGGGTTGAACAAGATTGGTTTGACCACGCCGACACCGCAGGGAGCGTTTTACGTTCTGGCGGACACCACCCGAATTCACACGGACGAGAACGAGGCGGCCCGAATCATCCTCGAGCAGGCGAAAGTCGCAGTGGTGCCGGGAACGGACTTCCTCGCTCCGGGACGGGTTCGGCTTTCCTATGCTTGCAGCCTCGAGCAGATTGCAGAGGCCATCAACCGCATTGGCGCAATCTGAGGTGCCATCTATGGAGACTCGAGCCATGAGGGATGACGCGAAGCGCTTGCCACAGGGTGAATTCTTGCGGCAACGCAACGCGCTCTGGCGATCATTGCGTGACCTCGAGCCGGACGATCCGAAGGCCGAACCGATCCTGTTCGAGTTGATGCGTTTGACCCGCTGGCCCCAAGAAAAAATCTTGGCTGGACTCGGGTGGAACGAGGCTGAATAGCGTCCCATCTGACGCAATGCTCGAGTTTGCTGCCCTAACTGAGAAGTTGCACCTGGCGGTTCCTGCGTCACACACGAGAGTCAAGTCGGGCTCCTTGATCCAGCCAGTAATCTGACGGTCCTATGAACAAAGAAGCCCGAACCGTATTCAACACCATCCAAGCCCTCATCACCACCAGCCACCAACTCCAAACGTTCATCGTGTAACACACGTGGGACGTGATGCGCTGATGACAGCTTTCCTTGAAGCGGATGGCAACCCCAG
>JANOWZ010000117.1:0-2625 GCA_031418155.1 Deinococcales bacterium | reverse complement strand
GCGCAGACCACCGATTTCGTGATCGGTGCGGTTGGGCATTCGACCGGGGCCATCGGCATTTCGACTGTGTTTGTGATGTTCGCACTGATCTTGTACTTGGGTTTTCAGATTTCTTCGCAGGCATCTGAACTCTCCAATCGCGGCATGAGCAATGAACGTCAAGCGAATTTGCGTGCTGGCAGCGTGCTCGCCGCGAGCGGCACGATCATGATCGTCTCACAGGCCATCGTGAACCTCGGCGTGGCGATTGGTCGCCTGCCCAACACCGGCATGACCCTGCCATTCGTTTCCGACGGCGGCTCGAGCATGATCGCCTGCGGACTCGCCTTCGGTTGGATGCACCGAGCATGGCGGGACGCACTACCGCTTGAGCGTCGCCGTGAACGGCGCGGGATGACCGACCGTGAACGGCGGTTGGATGGCCGCAACTCGAGGCAGTACAGCCCCACGGCGGGAGATTGACATGATCTTGAGCGCCCAGTCATTCCGAAATGGTTCACTCCGAGCCTCGGAAAATTGGGCGTGGTTGCAGCTTTTGGGGTCCATTCGCCGTTCTGGCGCGGGCGAGCACGCATTCCAGGAGGTCACGTAATGCCTCGAGTCCTTCTCGCCACAGGTGGAACGGGAGGTCACATCTTCCCAGCCGTAGCCTTGGCGCGGGCACTCGAGCCGTTGGGCTTTACGTGTGGCATTTTGGGTGGTTCTGGTGGCATGGAGGAACGCATTGCCGCGCAGGAAAACCTCGAGTTCTTTGGTGTGCGCACCGGCAAATTGGACCGTTCGAGTCCCGATCCTCGAGCCGTGTTGCGGGCGTTGGCTGGTTTCGCGGATGCGGCAGGACTTGTCTCGAGGATTCGTCCAGCGGTTGTGATTGGTTTCGGTGGTTTTGCGTCGTTTCCAGGTTCGGCGGCGGCAATCTTGCGTGGTGTACCGCTCGTGTTGCACGAGGCGAATGCTCGGCCCGGTTTGGTGACAAAATTGCTGGCTGGATTTTCGCGTCGCGTGGCGCTCGCCGATGAAACTGCGTCCAAAGAATTGCCATCGAACAAAAGTGTTTGGGTTGGAATGCCGGTGCGTGAAGTTCATGTCCCTCGTGCCGAGGCATTGCATGAGCTTGGACTCGAGCCTGAAAAGCCGTTGGTTTTGGTGATGGGTGGTTCGCAAGGTTCGGTCAAGTTGAATCAATTGCTACCGGGGATTCTCGAGCGTGCATTGGCTGGCAAGAACGTTCAGGTCTTGCATCAAACTGGACGCGGCAGGCTCAAGGAGGTTGCGCCCTGCGTGGCGCATTTACCCTGGTATCACACGGCGGAATTTGTCGATGGTCCGACCGCATGGAGTGCCGCCAGTGCGGGCATCACCCGCGCCGGGTACAGCACCATTGCTGATGCTGCCTTTCATGGCGTGCCGCTCGTGATGATCCCACTGCCAAGTGCCAGTGAGGACCATCAGACCAAGAATGCGCGTTCGGTTGAGGCTCGAGGTGCGGGACTGGTCGTGCCACAGACTCTACTTGAGTCGGAGGCAGCAACGCTACTAAAGTTTGCGTCAATAGCGGCAAATCTCTCAGACCCAGGCATCTTGCCTGGGCCACTCGAAACAGGTATCCTGGCGTGTTTGCAGCCCGAGCGTGCGCCACTGATGCGTGCCTCGGCGCTCGCCTCGAGTCCTCAAGGTGCGGCCCAACGACTGGCCGCGCTGGTGTTGGACTGCATCGGCTCGAGTCAACGGGTGACCTCATGAAATTTCAAATCACATTGGCCCGAACGACGTTGACCGCGTTTGGGTGCAGTGACTCTTTTAGAGGAAAACAGCCCATCATGTGCTGTCTTGTGAGCAAGAAAGAGCAAAGAGGAAAGAATGGGCTCGAGCTTTTACTTTCCTCTTTAACCTTTAACCTTTTCTCTGCTTTTTTCTGGAGCCCACGATGAGCACGCATTATCACTTCATGGGCATTGGGGGGATCGGCATGAGCGGTTTGGCGCAAATCCTGTTGGATTCTGGTGCTCGAGTTTCTGGTTGCGATGGTCAGTTGAACGTTTTGGCACGCAAGCTCGAGGCTCGAGGTGTGAAGGTTTGGCAGGGTCACGATGCGGCGCACATTCAGGCCGGTCAGGTCGATGCCGTCAACGTGCTCGTGACCAGCACCGCGATCCGTGAATCTGAACCCGAAGTCATCGCGGCCCGAGCGGCTGGCGTGAAGGTCATGAAACGCATTGATGTGCTCGGTGATTTGATGCACGCGAGTCATGGCATCGGTGTGGTTGGCACGCACGGTAAGACCAGCACATCGTCGATGATTGCGGCGGTGTTTGAGGGCGCGGGCCGTGATCCAACCTGCGTGATCGGTGGTGAATTGCGCGAGATTGGCGGCAACGCGAAGTTCGGGCGCGGCAAAGATTTCATTGCCGAAGTGGACGAGTCCGATCCAAATTTTCAATTCCTCAAACCACAAGTTGCAGTCATCACCAACGTTGAGGACGATCACATTTCCCACGATGCAAACGCGACCAACAATTATCACGCCTCGCTCGAGGCCTTGCACGCGGCCTTCAGGCGCTACGCCGAGAATGCCGGTGTGGTCGTGTACTGCCGCGATTGGCCCGGACTCGAGGAAATGCTTGC
>JANOWZ010000116.1:0-2364 GCA_031418155.1 Deinococcales bacterium | reverse complement strand
TTTTACGGCAAGCAAGCACCGAGCGCGACAGGTGTTCCAGGTGGAATTGGGATCACAGAGGCCAGCATTGCACGCACCAGTGCCTTCAATGCTTACTCGAGCATGAACATCAAGTACAAGTAGCCATCACCGCTCGAACTGCCAACTCAAAGCGCGTCCGTTTTCGTAAGGCATCACGCCATGAAACGGGCGCGTGTCGTTGTCAAAAACCAACGGCAAAAAATGCCGGTCGCCATCCCACATTGGCAGTGATCCATCCAGCAAACTCGAGACTGGAACCCATTCGAGCGTGCCTTCAGGGTTCTCGAGGTTCAGCATTCCAGTAAATCCCTTGGCGATGAAGACGAATCCCAACCAGTCCTCGCCATGTTTGCCGAATCCGGGCCATGAGATCGTGCCACGCAATTCGAGATGCTCAAGGTGAACGCCAGCCTCTTCGAGAAATTCGCGTTTCATGCAGCCGAGCACGCTTTCGCTTGCCTCGAGCTTGCCACCGAGCCCGTTGTACTTGCCGTGGTGCGCGTCGTTGGCGCGTTTGTTGCGGTGAATCAGCAATACCCGCTGTCCATCTTCTGAAATCAAGTACCCGAGTGTGGCGAGGATGGGCGTGTAAGGCATGTCGAACTTTACGGTTAGGCTCGAAGGCATTGCAAGAGCGGTTTGGGGTGCTCGCTGACATCCAAAACCCCTCAAATCGCGTAGGCTCGAGCAATGCTGAAACTTCTTATGACCCAATTGCTTCGACTTTCGCCGCTGATGATCTCTGCGCTTGGACTGGTCGGTTGTACTCCGGTGATGATCGTCAACACACTGATCAACCGGGGCGCATTCGACCTCAAATCAGACGTGAATTATGGTCCGGCAGATCGGCAACGCTTGGACGTGTATTCGCCCAAAGGTGCAACTCGAGCACCGGTGCTGATTTTCGTGCATGGAGGTGGTTGGTACAACGGCAGCAAAGCGGACTACCCGTTCCTGGGCGATGCCTTCGTCGAAGCAGGCTACGTGACCGTGATCCTCTCGTATAGGGTTGCACCTCAGGCTGTGTTTCCAGAATTTGTGCAGGACGTGGCGCTCAGCGTCCGCTGGGTCAAGGACAACATCGCCAACCTGGGCGGCGACCCAGATCGGATATACCTGATGGGCCAATCTTCAGGCGCACACACGGCAGCACTCGTGACCCTCGATCCGACGTATTTGCGTGAGGTTGGCCTCGAGCGGAGTGCGATTCGAGCCTTCGTGGGGCAGGCTGGGCCGTACAATTTTCTGGATTTTCTCGAGACGGATGTTCGCACGCAAGTTGCGATGGGGCCTCGGGAAAATTGGGCGCGGGCCCAACCGGTCAATTGGGTCGACGGCAAGCAACCGCCGATGTTCTTGCAGCACGGCCTGAAAGACACTGTGGTCAACATCAAGAATCCCGATTGGCTCTCGAGCATCATCCGCGAAAGAGGTGGCGAGGTCGAGGTCAAGTATTACCCAGAGGTGGACCATCCAGGGATCGTCGGGGCAATCTCGAGGGTGGCGCGGCTTATCGATCCAAAGATTTTTCCGGACATCATCGAATTTCTGGCAAAGCATTGAATTTCAACGCCGATTCGAAAATTCGGTTCTGTGTGCCCGCAGGCCAAGTGTCAATCGAACCTCGAATTCATTTCCTCTAGACAAAGAAACTCCGGGGGCCACCTCAAAGAAGTACGTGTAATCTGAGTTGATCTTGCCTTCAAAGCCAATGATGCCGTAAAGGTTCGATGCGACCAGTGGTGTGAAACTGTTTCCCGTGCTTGCAGACGATGAATCGGTTGGCGTTTGAGCTTGCACACCCGGCAAGAACAGCAGAATTGCGGCAGATGCCCCCGCACCAACGTAAGCGTTTGATCCATCGTCCAAGACTGGGATTCGGTACATCGCGTTCAAGCTGATGTCATTGACAAACAGTAGCGTGAACAGTGAAGCCTCGAGACTGAAACCTTCGGAGGGCGTTCCGAAGTCGTATCCGAAGTGGACGTGCGGCACTGGGATGTACCTGATCGTTTGCAGGCTGATCCAAACGAGAACGAACCAGCCTGCGATTGGCTCGAGCCAAATGCAATGGTTGCAATCAGGACGATTAGAATTCTTTTCATTGGTTCGAGTTTACCTATCGAGACGAATCCAAACTAATGTACCCCTATCAGTGACAACAGTTTTCACCAACACCGACTCGAGTCTTCGCTAAAATGATCGAGGACAGAAGGCTGTAGAATTCCAGTTCGGAACACTCGCGCAGTAATCCACAAGTCAAAACTTGGCAAGCCAAGATTTTGACATCAACAGCAAAGGACGGTTCATCATGGAACTCAAACGCAACACCTTCGGGGCTCG
>JANOWZ010000115.1:0-7099 GCA_031418155.1 Deinococcales bacterium | reverse complement strand
AGGGCGACGTTGTAAAACACGGGACGCATTCCGACGGGATCGGTGTTCATTGATCCTTCCATTATAGGCCCCGTGTCATAGGCTCGAGTCTCATAAGCTCGGCACTCGAGTGCCGCCGCGTCCGTCCCAGCCGTTGAAGGCGTAGAACCGTCCGGCGAGGCTCGTCTGAATGAAGTCCAAGAGCGGGTCACGCATCGGCACTGGCCCGAGTTTGGCAACAGCATCATCTGGCGAGAAGAACCGCGCTTCGACAATAAATCCGTCCGGGTCTCGAGGGTTCAACAATCCATCCCATTCGACATCAAAGGCGAAAACGACGACGCGCTCGTTGCGAGAATCATCCTCGATGTGGACGGTGTACGCGAGTTGACGGACGTGTTTGACTTTCAAACCGGTTTCCTCGAGCACTTCGCGTTTGACGGCTTGCAGCGCGGTTTCGCCATGTTCGACCATGCCGCCGGGAAGGGTGTAGCGCACGCGGCCCAAGCCTTGCCAGTCGTTGGCGACGAGCAGCACCCGGCCCGCCCGGTCTCGCATGATGGCGGCGGCGACAATGAATTCTCGACGGGCCATTCAAGCACCTACCCGTGAGTTCAAGTTCGCGTTGGCCGCTGATTGTGCGTGAACCGCAATCAATTCGGCCTTCTCGAGTGCGGTCAGTTCGAGGATCAGGCCCTCGAGTCCTCCTTCGATCACGGTGCTTAATGGTGCGTTTTTGGCTTCACCCTCCAAGCGATGATCGGTGACGCGGTTTTGCGGGTAGTTGTAAGTGCGAATTTTCTCGGAGCGTTCGCCACTGCCAACTTGACTGGCTCGAGCTTGGGAGCGTTCTCGTGCGAGGCGTTCGCGTTGAATCTCAAAGAGTCTCGAGCGCAAGACGGTCAAGGCTTTTTCCTTGTTTTTGAGTTGCGAGCGTCCATCCTGACAGGTGATGACCATTTCGTCCGGCGTGCCTGCGCGGTAGACGAGCCGCACCGCCGAGTCGGTCGTGTTGACGCCCTGCCCGCCGTGGCCTCCGGCGCGAAACACATCGACGCGAACTTCGCTCATGTCAAGGCTGACATCGACATCTTCAGCTTCGGGCAGCACGGCGACGGTGGCGGTGCTGGTGTGAATCCGACCTTGTGATTCGGTGGCAGGCACGCGCTGCACGCGATGCACGCCACTCTCGAATTTGAACTTGGCGTACGCGCCGCGCCCATCGATCACCGGGCCACGAACCTCGAAGGTGACTTTGGCGAAACCACCGATGTCGGACTCGTTGGAATCCAGCGCCTCGAGCTTGAAACCGTTGTTGGCGGCATAGCGTTCGTACATGCGCAACAAATCCGCCGCGAACAGTGCGGCCTCTGCGCCACCGGTGCCGCTGCGAATCTCAACGATCACGTCTCGAGCATCGGCTGGATCTCGAGGCAGGCTCAAATCCTCGAATCGCGTCTCGAGTTCCGGCAGCGTCACCGCGAGTTCTTCGAGGTCCATCTGCGCGAGTTCGCCAAGGTCCGGGTCGTTCAGTAACGCTCGGGCTTCGGCTTGACGGGTTCGGGCCTCGAGCAGCAATTTGGCCGCCGTGACAATCGGGGTGAGTTCGCCGTATTTTCTCGAAATCGACTGGTACGCCGTTTGATCCGCGAGGATCGCGGGATCGGCGAGTCGCGCTTCCAGACTGGCGTACTCTTGAATGAGGTTGAGGAGTGTTTCGTTCATTGCAATCAGCTTACGGCCTGAGGCTTAGCCTCACAAGAAGAGGGGCATCAATCTCGCGTGCAGGACTCGAGCGATAGAGATGCAGTCTCGAGGTCCGGCCTTACGGTTGCACAGCTTCGCTCGGTTGATCACTCGGGATTGGGCTGGTGATCACGCGACGCGCCCCCAAGTAGCGTTTGTCCCAGTACGATTCGGACAGGTTCGAGATCATGACTTTGCCGGGATTGCTGGCCGCGTTGATGAAATCGCCATCCGACAGGTAAATCCCAACGTGACTGACACCTTGGCCGGACGTGTCGAAGAAGACCAGATCACCCTCGCGCAAATCCTCGAGTTCAACCGCCTCACCGACTTTAAACTGGTCGCGGCTCATGCGTGGCAATTGCACACCAAGTTCTTGGTAAACGATGTAGACCAAGCCGCTGCAATCCAACCCGCTTGGAGTGGTGCCGCCAAAAACGTAGGTCACGCCCAAATACCGTTCGGCAATGCCGCGCAAACCCGCGCCGGTCGTCACGCCGCTCGAGGGTGGGATGACAGTGCTGACCACGTTCTCGTCGGGAATGTTGAGGACTTGCCCAACTGAAAGCGAATCACTCGATAGGTTGTTTGCGGCTTTGATCGCCTCGACCGTCAGGCCATACTTGACCGAGATTCGGTACAGCGAATCACCAGAGACGACTGTGTACTGAATCGTGCCGCCCGCCGAGATTGGGCCAGTTGTTGAAACCACGGCCTCGCCCTCAGGGTCGGTGCTGTGCGTTGGCGTGATGCCATCCGTGCTCGAGTCCGAATTCGTGATCGGCCCGAGGTCTGGCAGCGGCGCGGATTGAACCACTTTGATCGAAATGCGGGTCGCACCGGCAGGATTGCTCGAGGGGACGGCAGGACGAACCTCTGGCGTTTGTACGGCGGGCGTGGTCACTTCCGGTTCGCTCGCTTTGGGTTGCCCCGGCGCTCCGTCCAAGTTCGGCCAAGGGCTTGTATTGACATTCTCACTGCTCGAGGAAGATGTGACGATCGGCACGGGCATGGTCGGAAGCACCCGACTCGAGCCCGGATCGAGCACGAATTTTCCGACCGCCACGGCCCGAACCGGTTTACCGGACGCGCTTGAACCGCCAAGTAGCACAGGTCTCAAATCTGGTTTCGGCGCGGATGGAGTCGGTTTTGGAATGACCGTTTGCGTTCGAGCCGGTTTGTTGTCCTCTGCCGGTTTCGGATTGCTCGAGACTGGTTTGACTTCGATTGGCTTCGGCTCGGCTGGTTTGGTCGAAACGACCGGTTTGGCTTCAACTGGCTTGCTCAAGATTGGTTTGACTTCGACTGGCTTGCCCGAGGCTGGTTTAGATTCAATCGGCTTGGGTTCAACTGGCTTGGCCTCGACTGGTTTTGCTTCGACTGGCTTCGGATTGCTTAAGACTGGTTTCAACTCAACCGGCTTAACTTCCGCTGGCTTGCTCGAAACGGTCGGCTTGACCGTCACCACCTGTTTCACCTCAGGGCTGGACACGGCGGGCTTCATCACCGACGGGATCAGCAACATCTGCCCAACCTTGACCACCGGCGACTCGAGCTTGTTCAAACGCTGCAAAGTCTCGAGGTCCACCGCATACTTGCGTGCAATGGCGTACAAGGTCTCCCCTGCCGAGACCTGATGCGAAACCGGCGCACTCGCCTTGGCCAAGGCGGTGTCCGGCACGACAATCACCTGTCCTACACGCACGGCTGGTGTCTCGAGCTTGTTCAAGCGTTGCAATTCCGCCACGCTCGACCCGAACGCTCGAGCGATGCCGTACAGGGATTCGCCCGGTTTGACGGTGTACGTCGCCGCCAACGAGATTGACCCAAGGGTAGACAGGGCAATCATCACAATTTGTAAAGCATTGCGGCGGAGGCTCATGATTAATCGGAAGTCTAGGTTGCGATTCGATGATCATCGGGTTATTTGCACACTGGGCCTTGAGACTCCGCTCAGGAAACACAGAAATCACCAATCGAACCCGCAGACCTGTGATGCCGAACCAACCTCAAAGCTGGAACTCGAGTTACACTAAAGGCCAGAAACCGGGAAAACGGAAAGCAACACGGTCTCACGTGACTGTTCTGTTAGTGCGGATGTGAAAATCTCATCTGTCTCGGGCAAGCTCGAGACGCACACATGAATATTGAGTCCGGCAAACAAATCCCAGGCCGGATGGAAGCGAAGGTGAACGATGCGCCTGCTGGTGATCGAAGACGACCCCGATATCCGCGAGATGCTCACAACCTCTCTGCAAGCCGCGACCTACGCTGTCGATGAGGCCGGAAGCGCTGAGGAAGCCGAAGGTTTCGCCACGGTCTACCCATATGACGCGCTGGTGGTCGATATTGGCCTGCCGGAAGGCCCGGATGCTGGCCTGAAATTGATCAAAAAGCTGCGCAACGAGGGTTCCAAAACGCCAGTTTTGTTCCTGTCAGCCCGCAGCGAACTGCAAGACCGACTCCAAGGTTTCGATGTCGGCGGCGACGATTACCTCGTCAAACCATACCAAGTCGAAGAGGTTCACGCCCGATTGCGAGCCCTGTTGCGTCGCGCCGTGCCCGCCCAATCCAGCACCCTCGAGAAGAACGATCTGCTGGTCAACTGGAATGATCGCGCCGTCTTCGTCGCAGGCGAACCCACGCACCTGACCGCCAAAGAGTACGCCATCCTCGAGTTGTTGGGTCAACACCCAGGCCGAATCTTCGACCGTGACGAGATCATCGCGCACGTTTGGGACTCGAGCTTCACCGGCGATACGAACGTGGTCGATGTCTACGTCTGGAATTTGCGCAAGAAACTCGGCTCATGGGTGGTTGAAACCGTTCGCGGTATCGGCTACCGCTTCCCAGCCTGAAGATCGCATTTGAACTCGAGCCGGTCGAAGATTTCTTTTCGACCGGTTTTTGTTTGGGATTTGGGATGAATTGGGCCTCGCTTCGTTAGGGCGACCACAAGGGATTCTTGACCCTGACAGCAGCACCTCACGGGCTTCTTGATCCCACAGCGGCACCTAGCGGGCCTGGATCGCTTGGGTCGCTCGCCCCTACGCCACATGGTTTTCGTAGGGGTGGGTCTTGTACCCGCCCTCGCCAGAACAGCTCGAGCCAGCAACTTTGCGATTGCCCTGATGGATTCGTTTCTGTTTTGACCCGATTTGTTAGAAGGCGAGCGCCTGTCCATCCGTCCTCGAGTCGGAGGCGGCAACCAGCACATCGTTCAAACGCCAAATGATCTGTCCCCTGCCGAACGAACCCTTATCAAGCTGCATGGTGATCTGATGGCCGCGTTCCCGCAAACCTTCGGCGATGTGCGTGGGTGTGTGAAGCTCGAGTTCAATCTGTTTGCCTTCAATCCATTGCCAGCGCGGAGCATCCAGGCTGGCTTGCGGGTTGAGGTCGTAGTCCACGGTGTTGACGATCATTTGCAGATGACCTTGAGGCTGCATAAAACCGCCCATCACTCCGAACGGTCCAACGGCATGACCATCTTTGCTTAAAAATCCTGGGATGATCGTGTGGTACGGACGTTTTCCAGGCTCGAGTTGGTTTGGATGGTTTGGCTCGAGCGTAAAGTTTGCGCCCCTGTTTTGCAGCGCGATGCCCGTGCCCGGCACGACAATCCCACTGCCGAAACCTGCATAGTTGCTCTGAATGTAACTGACCATCATGCCGTCACGGTCGGCGGTGCAGAGGTAGACCGTGCCGCCACGTGAAGGTTTGCCCGCTGTTGGCTCAAGCGCCGTCTCGAGCATGAGTTTGCGGCGTTCGGTGGCGTAGCGCTTGTCGAGCATCCCAGCGGTTGGAACGTTGGCTCGGCCTGGATCGGCCACGAACGCGTGCGCATCCATGAAGGCCAGTTTCATGGCTTCGATTTGCAGGTGATACCCCTCAACGCTGTCTCGAGCGTGCCGTGAAAGCTCAAACCCTTCGAGAATGTTGAGGGCGGCCAGCGCAGCGATCCCTTGTCCATTGGGCGGGATCTCCCAAACGTCGTAACCACGGTAATTGGTGCTGATCGGATCGACCCAATTGGCCGTGTGGGCTCGCAGGTCGGCAGCCGTGATGAACCCGCCTGTTTGCGCCGCAAAGTCTTCGATGCGTCGGGCCAGTTCACCGTCATAAAACGCCTCGCCTCGGGTTCGTGCAATCAACGCCAGGGTTTTGGCGTGGTCGGGCAGCGCAAACATTTCGCCAGCGTTTGGGGCGCGTCCCGCCCAAGTAAAGGTTTTATGCCAGGGCGAAAATTCTGGTGTTGAAAACCTCGAGTAGACCTGGGCTGCCACACCCCAATTGCGGGCCAGCGTCGGCGAGACTGGATAGCCGTCCGTAGCGTAAGCAATCGCGGGTTGAAACAACGCTTCAAACTCGAGCTTGCCAAACTTGGCGTGCAAATCGCGCCAAGCACTGGGCGCACCAGGCACGGTCACAGGCAACCAACCGTGTCTGGGAACGCTGGTCAATCCTCGGCTCGAGAACAATTCGAGGTTCGTGTTGGCTGGCGCACGCCCCGAGGCGTTCAACCCGTGCAGTTTATTCCCATCCCAGACGAGCGCGAACGCATCACCACCGATCCCGTTCGAGGTTGGCTCGAGCACCGTCAAGGCAACGGCGGTGGCAATGGCGGCATCGACGGCGTTTCCACCAGCTTTGAGCATTTCGAGTCCGGCTTGGGCCGCCAGCGGTTGGCTCGTGGCGACCGCGCCCCGAGCACCGAGAATGGGGCTGCGAATTGAAGCGTAAGGCTGATGCTGAAGGTTCATGCTCGTATTCTGACCGATAAAACAGATTCGTTCGATTCTTTCCTTTCCCTCAAGCCGACACGCCATGCACCCGTACTGTATGCTTCGCGCATGATTTCACTTGATCTGAGCGGCAAAGTGGCCTTGATTGCAGGCGTTCAAAACGAGTACAGCCTCGGCTGGGCGGCAGGCAAGAAATTGCTCGAAGCGGGCGCAACCTGCGTGTTCTCGTTTCAAGGTGAACGCAACTTGCCCGCGCTGGAGAAACTGACTGCGCCGTACAAAGCTCAGATCGCATTTTTGGATGTTTGCGACGTCAGCAAAGACGAAGATCTCGAGAAGTTGTTTGCCCGAATCAAAAGCGATTGCGGCCGACTCGATTTCGTGATGCACGCGATTGCCTTCACGCCACGCTCGAGCCAGGAAAATCCCTTTTTGCAAACCACGCGCAGCGATTGGCAGATCGCCTTGGATGTCAGCGCGTACAGCTTGGTTGCGCTCGCGCAGCACGCCGCGCCACTGATGGAATCCGGCTCGAGCATCGTCGCATTGTCGTATTACGCCGCCGAAAAAGTCGTGGCGAAATACAACGTCATGGGCATTGCGAAATCCGCGCTCGAGTCCAGTGCGCG
>JANOWZ010000114.1:0-21128 GCA_031418155.1 Deinococcales bacterium | reverse complement strand
GGCTGGGATTGAAGGAACGATTTCGGTCGGTGTTGGCGCTCATGGGTTGCGACGTTCGAGGTATTTCGGGTTTGAGAAAACAGGCTTGCAGCATTTGCTGACGGCTTGCGCGATGAACGTGGTTCGGGTGGCGGATTGGTTGGTGGAGAAACCTCGAGCGGTGACGCGGTTGGCTCGATTTGAACGGGTGATGCTGGGCGTGGCGTAGTTTGCCAGCGGTATCAAAAGCGGTGAAGAACCGGAAACTTGGACGCAGAAGTAAAGCTCAACTTCATGGTCATCCCCGCCACCATCCCCGACATTGAGAAAAGAGACTGACTTGCCACGATTTGAAATCATTCGCAAGCGCTTTTTGCGCCGCCTGCATCGTGTCGTTTTCAACACGGTGCCCAACAACATGCCGCTCGAGGTGGACCTTTCCAAGCTCTCTCCGGTCGATGTTCGAGGTCAGGCTTTGGATTTCTCGTTTGCTTGGCGGTTGCAAGCGACCTCAAATGATGCGCAGGCTACAAAGGACAAATGAGTCGGTTTTTCTTGCGCCTCGGGTCTCGCATTCCGTGGCGTGTTTGTGCTGATGGGTTTGGAAAAAGACAGCCTTGTGCGAGCGGGAAATTTCGGACTCGAGTTTAAACACACAACCCGTAAACGCTTACGAAACCCATGGATCTAACAATTTCTCGAGTTGTTTGTGACAGATTGTGAAATGATCCGCAATCGGGTCAGATTGCTGGAAAATTCGTTTCCCTCGAGTCTTTGGATCAGCATATTTCTCACACAGAACGCGAGAGAAGTCTCATCGAAGATCCTTAAGCTTGACTTTGAAGGCGAAGGCCGCAAGCCCAGCCCTCCATACATCCCTCCCCAGCCCCCGCAAGGGGGCCAAAATTTTGACTGAACACGTCCCATAATTCTCGTTCTGCACGCTGCGCGGGACTTTACGTTGCGCTAAGCCAGCCTGAGCTATAGTTGCACCGTCTACAAATTCACTCCTCGAGAAACACACATCCTTCAGCGAGGGGCGGAGGTCCGTTGTGCAAGCCATTCAACGAATTACCATCCAAGCCACCCTGCCCGAACGAATTGCCAAACTGAGAGTGCTTTCCGGCAACCTCTACTGGTCATGGACTCCGGCAGCTTTCGAGTTGTTCCGAGAGATCAACCCGAACGTTTTCGATGCCACCCACAACCCGGTGCGCGTCCTGAACGAATGCAGCCAAGCCAACCTCGAGCGCGTTGCGCATGACCCAGCCTTCCTCGAGCGTTTTGATGCGGTCATCAAGGACTTCGAGGCGTACATGGGCCGCAAGGACACCTGGTACGCCAAGGAAGCCGCAGCGGGCCACAAGCTTGAGGGCATCGCCTATTTTTCGATGGAATATGGCTTCCACGAAAGCCTGCAAATCTACTCCGGCGGCCTCGGCGTTCTCGCGGGCGATCACTGCAAAAGCGCCAGCGATCTGGGATTGCCATTCCAAGCGGTCGGCATGCTTTTCGGAGAGGGCTACTTTCACCAACGCATCAATGCCGACGGCTGGCAAGAGGAATGGTACGAAACCATCAACCCAAGCGGTGTGCCGCTCGAGCGTGCCTTGGACACCAACGGCAAGCCCGTCAAGGTCAGCGTCGAGATTTCGGGCCGAACAGTTTACGCGACCGCCTGGAAGCTGCCCGTGGGCCGCATCAACGTTTACCTGATGGACACGAACCTCGAGGAGAACCCAGAGGCAGACCGTGGCATCACGGCTCGACTGTACGGCGGCAATCAAGACTTGCGCGTCGCCCAAGAACTCGTGCTCGGTGTCGGTGGCATTCGTGCGCTGCGGGCAATGGGCGTGCAAGCCAGCGTCTATCACATGAACGAAGGTCACGCCGCATTCCTCGGGCTCGAGCGCGTGCGTGAGATGGTCGCGCAAGGATTGTCGTTTGACGAGGCGGCAGAGGCGGTCGCGGCGGGAGCGATCTTCACTACGCACACGCCAGTTCCAGCCGGAAACGATGCCTTCGCGGTCGAATTGGTCGAGAAGAAACTTGGCGGCTACTGGTACACGGCACTCGGACTGTCTCGAGAAGATTTCTTGAACATTGCCCGTCACGACCAACCCTGGGGACCGACGTTTTCGATGACCGTGCTGGCCTTGAAACTCTCGCGCCAACACAACGGCGTTTCCGAACTGCACGGCGAAGTCTCGAGGCGCATGTGGGGCTTTTTGTGGCCCGGAGCCGAAAGCGTCGAAGTGCCAATCACGCACGTCACGAACGGCATTCACACGCGCAGCTTCCTTGCGCCAGAACTCGCGGAACTTTACAACAAGCATTTCGGCAAAGACTGGGACGACCGGCTCGAGCAAAAAGAGACTTGGAAAGTGGACGAGATTCCCGACAAGGATTTGTGGGGCGCACGTGTGGCCCTCAAGCGCAACCTGATCGGTTTCGTGCGTGAACGCCTGACCATCCAACGCGAACGCAACGGCGAGGCTGCCGCGCACGTCGCCGCAGCCTCGAGCGCCCTGCGGGATGATGTGCTGACCATCGGATTTGCCCGACGCTTCGCCACGTACAAACGCGCCACATTGTTGTTCCGTGACCTCGAGCGCTTGCGCAAAATCGTCAACGACAGCGACCGCCCGGTGCAATTTATTTTTGCGGGCAAAGCGCACCCAGCCGACAATCCCGGCAAGACGTTTATCCAAGCGATCAACAAGCTCAGTCACGACGCTGAACTCGAGGGTAAAGTCGTGTTCCTCGAGGATTACGACATGAACGTGGCGCGTCATCTTGTCCAAGGTTGCGACATCTGGCTGAACAACCCGCGCCGCCCACTCGAGGCTTCAGGCACGAGCGGCGAAAAGGCCAGCTTGAACGGCTGCATCAACTTCTCGGTTCTGGATGGCTGGTGGCGCGAGGCATACGACGGCACGAACGGCTGGAACATCGGCTCTGAACGCGAGTACGGCACCGACGACGACAGCCTGCGCCGCCAAGACGAAGCCGATTCCAAAAGCCTCTACGAAACCCTCGAGCATGAAATTGTGCCGCTTTACTACGGCAATCAACCTTGGAGTGTCGAGGCGGGACGCACCTTCAATCACGGCTGGCTCGAGCAGGTTCGCAATGCGATTCGGACCGTCGGACCGGAATACTCGATGCAACGACAAGTGCTCGATTACGTGCACACACTGTACGCACCGGCCAGTGCTCGAGCCGCGAAAGTGGACGCAGCCGAGGCCAAAACCCTCGCCGCCTGGAAGAAGCGCGTGACCTCGCAATGGTCCGGCGTGCGACTCGAGGCAAGCGCCGACACCAGCGCCGCGCACACACCGAACGCGGGCGTACCCATCACCGGACGCGCCTACCTCGGTGCACTCGAGGCCAGCGACCTGAAACTCGAGGCGATCCTGACCCGCGTCAACGCCGAGGCCCAAGCGCAAGGCATGGCCGAAATCGCTGGTCGCACCACCCTCGAGTTGGGAGCGAAAGGTACAGACGGTTGGACCAGTTTCAGCGGCACGCTCAACATTCCAGAAGCGGGCAGTTTCGACATCGGCGTGCGGGCCATCCCATTCCGCGAAGATTTGGCACAGGCACTCGAGCTTGGAATCTCACGCTGGGCGTAAGCAGAAATTCAAACTTGATTTTGAACCCGAGGGGATTTGCCTCTCGGGTTTTATTCTGGGATGATCGCTTCAACTTCAATTTCGATCAGCATGTCGGGATGCACCAACGCCGTAATCCCATACATCGATGCGACCGGCAGGATCTCCCGAAAAAACTCGCCGTGCGCCCGTCCAGCCTCATCCTGACGCGAGATGTCGGTGACGAACATTCGCGTTCTGACCACGCACTCGAGCGGCACATTGGCCTTTGCCAAAGCCGCCGAAATGTTCTCGAGCGTTTGCCTTGCCTGCGCGTACATGTCGCCGATGCCGATGACTTGGCCGCTGCCGTCTGGGTTCGTGGCGGTCGTGCCTGCCACGTGAACGATGTTGCCGACCCGCACCACCCGTGAGTAGCCAATGACTGGCTCGAGCGGTGATGTTCCAGCGTAATTCGTGCGTTTGCTCATGCTGGCATTCTGTCACGGTTAGGTGTTGCGCCAACGGAAGGCCGCCGTGACCATTCCTGGCTCGAGCGATTGCAATGCCTTGTAAGCCAAGGGCGCATCTTGCACTGCGTATTCACGCACGAGCGGCGCGAGCTTCAGTTTGTCTTGCGCCATCAACTTGAGCACCGCCCGCCGATCCCTGGGTTGCGTGTCGCGTGGGAACAAGAGTTGCAACTCGCGTTGAAAGACCGGATCGTAAGGCACTTGCAGGCCATCAGCGTAACTGCCTTGAATCAAGTACCGCCCACCGAGCGCGAGTGGATCATGCCAACCTGGAACCCGTGCCACCTCGAGCGCCTGTGCGAACACGGCGGGTGAACCGGTCGCATCGACGATCACATCTGCGCCGTTGGGGAAGACGCTGGCGAAGGTTTCACGCAGGCTGCCTTGAGGTTCAAGCGCGTTCAGACTGCAAGCTCGAGCCGTGGTGCGGCGGTGAGGCAGCGTGTCGGTCACGGCAACCTCAGCGCCGCTCAGGGCGTGCAGTTGGGCGCTCAATTGACCGATGGCTCCCAAACCAATCACGGCGATGCGTTCACCCGATTGTGGACGGCTGAGGTGCAACCCGTGATGCGCGATGCTGGCAAGCGCAGTCAGGCTCGCCTCGAGCCAGGTCACGCCATCCGGGATCACGAACACCGATGACGCGAGCGCAACCGCGTGCGATACGTGCCCGCCCCACATCCGCTCGAGGCTGGCGCGTTGCGTGCCCGCACAAAACACCCGCGATCCCAACTCGAGACTCACACCCGCACCGACCGCGATGACCGTGCCGACCAGCGCGTAACCCGGAATGAACGGCCAGGGTTTGGCATTCGCCTGTAACCCGGCCAGACAACGCAATTCCGTGCCTGGACTGATGGCGCTCAACTCGGTTTCGATCAGCACCTCACCAGCGAGCGGTTCGGGGATTTCAAGCTCGAGCAATTCAACAGCATTGACGGTGGTGAACGCCAACGCTCGAGCGTTCATTGCACCCCGAAGACTTCGGCGAGCGCATCGCGCATGACCTGCACGGGCGCGTCGTGACCCGTCCACATTTTGAAGGCAATTGCGCCCTGATAGACCAACATGCCCAAACCATCCAACGTTTTCGCGCCTCGAGCTTCCGCCTCACGCAAAAACGGGGTGCGTGGCGGGTTTGGGATCACATCGCAAACGATCATCTTGTCCGTGATCGTGTCGTACTCGAGGTTCGGTTTGTCGGTCACGTTTGGAAACAAACCAATTGACGTGGCATTCACCACAATGTCCGTGCCGTTCGGAAGCGCATACGGTTGGTGCCAATGCACAAACGTCGCATTCGTCGGTGTAGATTCGTTCAACAGCGCCTCGAGTTCCATGCCTCGGCCCGCATCACGGTTGACCACGGTGATGTGCGACACGCCATGCAACGCCAACTCGACAGTGATGGCTCGAGCCGCACCGCCCGCACCGAACACGACCGCCTGATGCCCTTTGGGATTCGTGTGTGTATCGTCGCGCAAACTGCGAATGAAACCCTTTCCATCAGTGTTCTCACCGATCAGACGGTTGCCTTTGCGATGCACGGTGTTGACGGCACCCATCAGTTTGGCATCCTGCGCGACCTCATCCAAAAACTCGAGCACGGCCACTTTATGCGGAATCGTGCAGTTGATGCCTGCGAAATTCATGGCCCGCAAGCCTTGCACGGCACGCTCGAGGTCTTCGGGCAGGACTTCGATGTTCAAGTACCGCCAGTTCAGGCCCAGCGCCTTGAATGCGGCCTCCTGCATGACGATGGTGGGGTTCTCGGCGACCGGATGACCGAACACGCCGACGAGTTCAGATTTGTAATTCGTGTCCATGCGACATCTTACAATTCAGATCGACTTGCGACCCTCAAGGATGTAGCACATCGGCGGTCGCGCCTCGTGTTTCTCGAGGTGCCCAAACACGTTGGAAATGTCGAAATCGAATTCGCCAAAGGCTGTGATTTGAATGTTGTTGCGAATCAGGCCAGTGAAAATATCGGAAAGTTTGTGGTGAAACCAGTACGAGGTTTTGCCATCGTATTTTTCACCGCTGAGGTAATCCCAGGTGTCCATTTCGACATACGGTGAGCTTTTGAAATACGAATGACAGACGCGCAACGGGTCCTCGAGCGCGGCCTCTTCGTTGTCGAACAAATCCAGAAACGGGTGCATCTCGTAAATCAAAACGTTTCCGCCGGGTTTAAGCAAGTTCGAGACGACACGAAAAAATGCAGCAATGTCCGGCAACCAACCGAGCGCCCCTATCGTGACGTAAACCAAATCGAACTGACTCGAGAATTCATCGGGAATCTCAAGCACGTTGGCACGAACAAATTCGACATCCTGATTCGCTGCCGAATTCAATGCTCGAGCATGGTCAATGAATTCATCGCTGATGTCGAAGCCAACGCAACGGGCAGCGCCAAACAAATTCTTGACCGACAGCAACTCGCGCCCATTGTTGCAACACAATTGTGCCACGTTCTTGCCCTTGAGTTCCAAGGCCCGCAGGCGTTCAACCTCATTCGGCTTGTGCAGCACCGAAAATCCCGGTTGGCGAAACTGTTCAATCAGGGCCTCGAGCGAGTGCGAAGCGTGAACCGGTGCGCGTTGGTTCCAGGCGGCACGGTTCGCCTCGGTATAGTCAGTCAGGTTGTCCATGCCCGAGATCATATGGTGCGGCTCGAGCGGATCGTATCGGCTTACTGGCTTAGCTCGAGAATGACATCCACGGTTTGCTCGAGATTGAGTTCGCTCGAGTCCAATCTCAACCAATCCTTCGGGAGTTCTTGCGCCGACATCCAGGTGTGAATGTTACGGATCGGTTCCTCGAGAAAGCTGGGATCGAAATTCTTGTTGGTGCGTGTGCAGTTGCGTTCGAGTGTAACTTCGAGTCGAGGCTGCAAAAAAATCTTGTGGAAATCGAATTCAGCAAGTGGAGCCTCGAACAAACCTGAGACATCATCGCTCGAGATCACATCGTCAATCACGACCGCGAAACCATTGCTGGCGTACAGCTTGGCGGTGGATGCCGCACTCATCCGAGCCAGCCGAAATTGCCGACCCGTTTCTTCAGTCCAGTCTGGCACCGGATGCGCGATGCCAGAGACGACAAATTCACGCAAGTCATCCACCGGCAAATGCAACCCGAATTCAAAGCGTTGCAACAAAGCTCGAGCCACGCTGGATTTGCCCGATCCGGGTGTGCCTGTGATCAAGAAAATCGGCGCTTGCTGAATCACCTCGAGACGTTAGCATGAGGTCATGACCTGGTTGAAGCACAAGAAAATTGGTCGCGCCAATGTCTACTCACTGACCGATGGCCAATTTCGACTCGATGGCGGCAGCATGTTCGGCGTTGTGCCGAAAACACTCTGGGAGAAAATCGTGCCGCCGGACGAACGCAATCGGATTCAGTTGCAAATCAATCCGATGCTGATTCAACTCGAGGGAAAAAACATCCTGATTGAAACTGGCATGGATGACAAATCTGGTGCGAAGTTCGATTCGATTTATGCGGTTGAGCGTGAGGAAACGATCTTTGACGGTTTGCGCTCGCTCGGGCTCGAGATGGGTGATATTGACTTGGTGATTTGCACGCACCTGCATTTTGATCACGTTGGGCGCAACGCGAGGTTCAACGACGCGGGCGAACTCGAGCCGACGTTTGCCAATGCCCGGTACGTCGTACAACGCCAGGAACTCGAGGATGCCACGCACACGCATGAACGCAATCGGGCGAGCTATTTGGATCACAACATCTTGCCGATCCTCGAGCATGACCGGTTTGATCTGGTCGAGGGTGAAACCGAACTGCTGCCCGGATTGCGCGTTGTGCCGGTTCCCGGTCACAACCTCGGACAGCAGGCCGTGATCCTCGAGAGTGAAGGCGAAGGTTTGGTTTTCACCGCCGATTTGCTGCCGACGTTCTTTCACTTGCCTTACGCTTTCATCATGGGGTTTGATTTGTACCCGATGACCACGCTCGAGATGCGCAGGAAGTATTTTCCCGAATGGTCCGAGCGTGGATTCTGGATTGCCCCGCCGCACGATCCGACCCGAGCCTGGGCGAAAATCCGTCCCGCCGAACGCGGCGGATTTGAACTCGAGCCAGACTAGAAACGACTGTGGTTGGACGCGACGGGCGAACCGACCTCCACGTTGCATGGATCAATGGACCCAAAGCGGGCGATGGTCTGGCTGCGTTGCGATTCGAGCGGCTGTTTTGTTCGCTCCTGCGTTACAGTAAAGGCATCTTCAAATTTTAGGGGGCATCATGAAACGAACCGGGATTTTGCACCATGAACTCTCAAACGCAATCTCGAGCCTCGGACATTTGGACCTGGTGGTGATTGGTGATGCGGGCCTGCCGGTCGCGTCGGGGGCGAAACGGATCGAGTTGGCGCTCGCACCGGATTTACCGACGGTGATTCAGGTGCTCGAGTTGCTGCTGCACGAGGCGATTTTTGAGAAACTGACCTTCGCCGAGGAGCAACTCAAGGCCAGCCCGAGGTATCACACGCGCCTCGCGGAGGTGGCGGATCGCAATTCGATTCCGCTCGAGTCAATCCCGCATTACGCTGGTTTCAAGGCGTTGGCTGCACAAGCCAAAATCCACATTCGTACCGGGGACTTCACGCCCTACGCGAACGTGGTCTTGACGGCGGGTTGGATTGGCCGTCCGACGCAACCGGACGGCGCGGGTGATCGTGGTTTTGGTGTGGCGGACTCCTGGAAGGGCGAACGATGATTGAGGGCCAGAATGCAGGCTCGAGTCCTGAAATTGTGGTGGTCGGGTCGTGTAATGTCGATTTGATCACCTATACCGAACGTTTTCCGGCGGTGGGGGAGACCATCGAGGGTCGTGATTTCAAGCAGGGTTTTGGTGGCAAAGGCGCGAATCAGGCGGTTGCGGCGGCCAAATTGGGCGCTCGGGTCGGCATGGTCGCAAGGCTGGGCGATGATGGGTTCGGGCAGCAAACGCTGGAGAATTTCCGGCAACAGAACATGGATTCGAGTTTCGTGAAGTTGATTCCTGGCGTGCCAAGCGGTGTCGCCCCGATCTTTGTGGATGCTCAAGGACGGAATTTCATCGTGATCGTTTCGGGCGCAAACAACCATCTTGCACCGGGTGATCTCGAGGAGTGCCAGTCGATGATTGCGGGGGCGAAAGTGCTGGCGTGTCAACTGGAGATCAAGCAGGAAACCGTGTTGCGTGCCTTCGAGATGGCTCGAGCGGCTGGTGTGATGACGGTCCTGAACCCTGCGCCCGCCGCGCCGCTCTTGCCTGGACTGCTCGGGTTGGCAGATTTGATCTTGCCGAACGAAACCGAACTTGAGTTGCTGACCCACAAACCGGTCGGTTCGTTGCCCGAGGTCAAAGCGGCGGCGCACGTTCTGCTGGATCGCGGTGCAAAAACCGTGATCGTCACACTTGGGGACCGTGGCGCATTGCGTGTCACGCCCGAAGCGGCAGTGCATCATCAGCCGCGCCCGGTCAAGGCGTTCGATTCAACCGGTGCGGGCGATGCCTTCATTGGGGCGCTGATCTCGAGGTTGGTGCGTGGGACCAGTGTCAGCGATGCGATCGAGTTCGCCAATGCTGCGGCTGCGCTTTCGGTGACTCGGGCCGGAACGCAAACCTCGTTTGCAACCCAGGATGAACTTTTGAGAGCGCCAGCCGCAACAGCAGCACCCGTGACAGTGTGAATTGAGCACCCCAAAATGCCGTCCTGAAGCCGTCTGAATGAGGACATGAGGTTGTTTTCATTTTTATCGGCTAATCTTGACTCGAGGCTCGCCTGATTTCGCGCACAACTCAACCCGAAATCGCGTGCCCGCCAGAAACCGACCAGGCAGGAGGCGCGTATGACTTCAACACAACAACCCAAACTTGCCCTCGCGCTCGGTGGTGGCGCGGTGCGTGGCGCGGCCCATTTCGGGGTCTTGCACGCCCTGGAACTCGAGGGCATCGAAGTTCATGCGATTGCGGGCACATCCTCGGGTGCGATTGTCGGCACACTCTTTGCGCTCGGGAAGTTCGGTAAGGATTCCAAACTCGAGATTCACAAATTGATCAGTGCGATTGGCGCGGAAGCCTACGACGATTTGCAGCATTTGTTTTTCAAGGATCACACCCGAGAAAACCTGTTTGAACGCCTGCGCACCATCACCGGCTTTGAGCGTGCCTTGCGTTCCGCGATTCGCACCCCCGGCCTGAGCACCCTCGAGCCGTTGCGGGCCAATTTGGAGGTGTTGTTGGGTGGTGCCGAATTTTCGGATTTGCGCATTCCTTTTGGTGTGGTCACGGTCGATTTATTAAGCGGCGAGAAAGTTGTGCTGCGCGAAGGCCGTCTGCTCGAGGCGGTGCTGGCCTCCAGCGCGATTCCGGGCGTGTTCCCACCGATTGAACTGGGTGGGCGTTTGCTGGCCGATGGTCACGTTTTGGACAATGTGCCCGCCGAGGTCGCCCGAAGCTTGATCGATGGTCCAAGCGTGGTGCTGGCGGTCGATGTTGGCACCAAGCCCGAAGCGCAGAACGCGCCCAAAAATGCCTTCGATGTCGTCAACCGGGCCGCCGAGATATCGCGTGAGCACCTGCGGCGCGTCAGCGTCGCCCAGGCGGATTTGCTGATTCACATTGGCGATGAGGTCCAGGCCAACAATTTTGAGCACACCCGAGCCCGTGACCTGTTCGAGGCCGGTCTCGAGCGCGGTCATGAGGTTGCGCCCCGTGTACGGGCGGCACTCAAGGCTTTGCGGCCCAAGCCAGAACTGCCCGAACCGCAACCCAAGCAAGAGTTGCCACGCTCGCGTGAATCTTCGCGGTTTGGGTTGGATTGGCGCACGATTTTTGCCCGCAATCAATCGCAACGCGAGAAGGGTTCGGACACGCTCAAAGCCTGAATCGGCTCGAGGTCAGGCAATCAATTCGATCAGGCCCTCAACCGTGGCGACCATGTTGACTTGATGAAATTCCCGGTAGATCCCTTCCACTGCCTCGGGCTCGAGGCCCAAACTTTTGACCGTATCCTCGAATGAGAAGCCGACCAGGTCGGACAGGTTCTCGAGTTCACGCCAGCTTGAGGTGAGCTTCGGGATGGTTTTCCTGACATTCGTTTCGAGTGCCGCAAAATACGCGAGGTTTCGATCAATCAGGTTGGCATCGTGAACGCCGCCGTGACAGGGCAGAACCGTTTTGGGATTCAAGGCTTGCAGGTTGCGCATCGTCTCGAGCAGCAGCGGTAAATCCGCCGGGTTCGCCACGTAAGGAAATGGAAACTCGAGCGCATCGGCGGCGAGCAGCATGGAAATCTCGGGAATCCAAACGACGACTTGATCTGGCGAGTGACCAGGCGCAGGGATCAAATGCAGGCTCAGGTCATTGCCATCGATCAGGAATTCGCCTTGAAAGTACAGGTTGGGCTCGAGGAGTTGCAGCCCAGCAAAACGCGATTCTTCGGATTGTTTCTTGAGCAGTTTTGCGGCTTGTGCTCGAGCCGGTTCGCGTGAAAGCTCACTTGCCAAGATCGGTGCGGCAAACTCGTTTCCTGGTGCGAACAAACTATTGCCCCAAACATGATCGTAGTGCTGATGCGTGTTTACCACCAGCACTTGCCGCCCCTCGAGCTCTGGCCGCACGAGTTCCATCATTTGTGCGGCATCTTCAGGTGTACTGAAGGTGTCGATTACAACTACGAAACGGTCTGTGAGGACCACAAAACAATCGACCTCATCGCCCGCGCTGAACATGCGAACTCGAGCATCCCAGGTGTTTGTGACTTCCGTGACCTTCACAATGCACCTCGAGCCGGAATTTTAACCGCCGGGGGTGCGCTCGTCGGCCCGGTCAATGCTTTCCATGTAGCCTTGCAGCAAGGCCCGGAATTGATTCAAGAACAACTGCTTGTCACCTCGGGCCTTCTCTATTTCCACGCGGATGTCACGGGCTTTTTGCAATGCCTCGCGCAAGAGTTTTTCTTTCGCGCCCTCGGCCTCACGGATCATCAGTTGCGCCTCACGGTCGGCGCTGGCTTTGACCTCGTTGCCGATGCGTTCGGCACTGACCACAGCGCGACGCAGGCTTTCCTCGCCCTGACGCAAATCGGTGACTTGCGCCTCGAGCGTTGTGACCCGTTCTTGCAGGGCACGAATCTGACGTTCGTACTCCTCGGCGTCATCGGCGACTTGCGCCAGGAATTCACGCACGCCACGTTTGGCGTACCCGGAGACTTGCCCAGCGAACTCGGCATGGCGAATATCAAGGGGGGTGAATTTCACAGCGACTCCTCGGAAAAGCTAGGTAAAAAGTGGAAAGGTTAAAGGTGAAAGTGAGGGCTCTGCTCGAGGTTTGATTTGGATGGTGGATCTGGAAAAAGGCAGGGCTTGGCTCGAGGTTTTTGGTCTTTACTTTAACCTTTTGGCTTTCGCCTGAGCCCTTCACTCGAACAGCACCCGTCCGGGTCGGATCATCGTGGCCCCCTCTTCAACGGCAATTGGGTAGTCCTCGCTCATGCCCATCGAGAGGTGCTCTAAGCCTAAGTTATCACGCAGGAGCTTCAGTTCTCTGAACGATTGCCGCGCAATCTCGGGTTTGCCATAGGGGGCGATGGTCATCAGGCCGCGAACGTCCAGACTTAAGTCTTGGGCGGCCTTCAAAGTCGCGGCCACCTCTTCGGGTTCGAGGCCGTGTTTTTGTGCTTCTCGGGCGACATTCACCTCGAGCAAAATCGGTGGCACGAAACCCCAAGCCTCACCGCGTTTTGCCAGTTCCTCGAGCAGGCGCACTGAATCGATGCTGTGAATCAGTTTGAAATCCCGGCAGAATTTGACTTTGTTGGTTTGCAAATGCCCAATCAAGTGGAACTCGGCCTGCGGCATCACCTCGAGTTTGGGCAACGCCTCCTGAATCCGATTCTCGCCCAACGCAAATTGCCCGAACGCCAGGACTCGAGCCTGAATTTCTTCCGGCGTGCGGCCCTTGGTCACGGCGATCACGCGCACGCCTGCCGGGTCACGTCCAATGTCTTCACAAGTTGTTTTGATCGTCTCGAGGACTGTTGTGATCATGCCCGAACCCCGAGCCATTGCCGATAGATATTTCGCATTTTGCCCTTACTTTCCTCTTTTACCTTTGATCTTCCACCTGTTTTACAACTTCGGCAGGATCGCACGAACAAGCTGTTGGAACCTCGGCCCGCTGCGTTTTGCCTGCTCGATTACAGCCTGTTCAGTCGTGCCGGAATGGTCGCCCTGATCGGCCACGGCCATGTCGGTCACGCTCGAGAGGCCAAGCACCCGCATTTCCTGGTGACGGGCGGCGATCACCTCGAGCACGGTGCTCATGCCAATCGCGTCTGCGCCCAAGTTTCTGAACATCCGCAATTCGGATTTGGGCGCGTAAGTTGGGCCGGAAATCCCCAGGTACACGCCTTCACGCAACTCGAGGTCAATGGTTCGGGCGGTCTGGCGGGCAATTTCGCGGTATTTCGGGTCATACGCATCCATCATCGGTACGAAACGCACGCCGATGCTCGGATCGTTCGGGCCGATCAACGGGTTTGCGCCGGTGAAATTGATGTAATCGCTTTGCAGCATGATGTCACCCGCATTCCAGGCCGGGTTCAGACCGCCGCAGGCATTGGAAACCACCAAGACTCGGGCCCCGAGCGCATGTGAGAGCCGCACCGGAAGCACCACCTCTTGGGCGCTGTAACCCTCATACAAATGCACGCGACCCTGAAAGGCGATCATGCGCCTGCCCTCGAGCACCCCGAGCACCACGCGCCCCGCATGACCCGGCGCGGTCGAAACTGGAAACCCTGGCAGGTCCGCGAACGGAATGCTCGCCTCAAGGTCAATCTCATCCGCCACCGGTCCGAGGCCGGAACCCAAAATGATGGCAATTTCTGGCTCGAACGCGGTTTGTGCGCGAATGGCTCTCAGGCTCGAGGCGACACGATCAGCGATTGAATTCATGTCCGTATCGTATCGCGTGAGCGGACAAAGAGCAGACCCGTATCGCGTCTCGAGTTCATTTCGAACGTGCGTTCTGACAATTCAATCCTCAGCAAGTCCCCGTATGCTCGAGCCATGAAATTCTTACCACCCATCATTGTTGCGGTTTGGGTTGGATTGGACCAAGCCCTCAAAGCCTGGACGGTCGCCAACATTCCCTGCTGTTACCAGTGGGATCAAGCGGTTCACGTTCTGCCCGGATTCGTGTCGCTCGTTCATGCCACCAACATTGGGGCCGCCTGGAGCCTGTTCTCGAGCGCCACGCCGGTCCTGATCGGGCTGCGCCTTCTTGCCGGAATTGGTATCCTTGCCTGGGTCATGCGCAGTGCAATGCCGCGCCTGAATGTGATCGCCTTCAGCCTGATCGCCGCCGGAGCCCTCGGCAATTCCATCGATGGCCTGACGCGAGGGTTCGTGATCGACATGCTCTGGAGCCACTGGCTGAGCGCCGTCTACATCCCGATCTTTCACCAAGGCGAATTCCCAATCTTCAACATCGCCGATACGGGCGTGTTCTGCGGTGCGGCCCTGCTGTTCGTCTCGAGCCTGTTCAATCCGTCGAAGGCGAACTCACCGACGACCGTTTGACTGGGGCTTGGATTTCTGCGCAATTGCTCAATCAGGGGTTCAAATTGGATGCCCTCTCATTAACCCGTGGCAAATACCAGGTTCGCGTACTTCAGCAATAATTTCTTCGTGCCAATCCCATGGTCAAACGCGATCATCGCCTCGAGTTTTTCGCCCGAACCGGTCACGGCCAGCACCTTGCCGACACCAAATTTCGGGTGCATGACCTTCTCGCCACCTTTGACACTTAAAACCGCACCGCCCGCTCGAGCGATCTGTGCCTCGATGTGCGGCGCAACCCTGTGCGCGTCGATCTTCGCATCCGTGTACGGTTGATAAAACAAGTTGACCGGCGTGAACAATTCTTTCGGGATGTCCTGCAAAAACCTCGAGTCTTCCGACGGCGCGGTCTTGCCGAACGTTTGCCGGGATTCGGCCATCGTCATGGTCAGGCGATCCATCGCTCGAGTGATCCCGACGTAAAACAATCGGCGTTCCTCTTCGATGCCCCCAGGCTCGACGATGCTGCTGCGATGCGGCAACAAGCCCTCCTCGAGACCGACAATAAAGACTTCTTCAAACTCGAGGCCCTTGGCGTTGTGCATGGTCATGAAGGTCACGGCGGCCTCGGGTTCGCCTTTGTTCTCGCGTTTGGTGCGGGCATCATCGACACTCGAGAGGAGTGCGGCATCATCCAGGTACGCTTCGATGTTGCCATCGTTTTCTTTTTGCCATTCTTCGGCACCGACCAGCAACTCTTCAAGGTTCTCGAGTCGCGCTTCAGATTCGGCTCGGGTTTCGCTCTTGTCGGTTTTGAGCATCTCGAGATAACCGCTGGCATCCATCGCCAATTTCAAAAATTCGGATGGTGTGTGTTCACTGGCGTACTCGCCCAACTCGAGGATTAAGGTGTGAAACTCTTGCGCGTTCTTGCCGCCACGCTCGAGGATTTCATCCGCGTGCCCGAACGCTGAGAACAGGCTGACCCGGTTTGCTCGAGCCCACTCTTCGAGTTTGGAAATGCTGGCATCGCCAACACCACGCTTGGGTCGTTTCAGGGCGCGTTTGATCGCAATGTCATCGTCTGGGTTGATTGCAAGGCGTGCAAGCGAGAGAATGTCTTTGATCTCCTGCCGGTCATAAAAGCTCGTGCCGCCGACCAACTTGTACGCCACGTTGGAACGAATAAAGCGTTCCTCGAGCACCCGCGATTGCGCGTTCGTGCGGTACAAAATCGCAATCTTGTCGAGGTTCGCGCCGTTCCCCTGCAAATGCTCAATCCGATTCGCCACGAATTCCGCTTCACTGCGATGGTCCGGCGCTCGGTAAAAACGCACCGGTTCACCATCCGGCTTGACAGCCCGCAAGACCTTCTCGAGCCGTTCGGTGTTGTGGGCAATCAAAACGTTCGCCACCTCGAGAATTCGGGCGTTGCTGCGGTAATTTTCCTCAAGCCGAAAGACGACCGCATCCTGATAATCGTTTTGGAAATCCAGAATGTTCTGAATGTCGGCACCACGAAACGAATAGATGCCCTGATCGGGATCGCCGACCACCAACAGGTTGCGGTACTTCCCGGCGAGCAATCTGGCAAACTCGTACTGCGCTTTGTTCGTGTCTTGATACTCGTCCACGTGAATGAACACGGCGCGTTGCTGAATCTTGTCCAGAATCTCGGGTTCTTTGCGGAACAACTCCACGACCATCGAAAGCAAATCCCCAAAATCAATCGCGTTCGCCCGACGCATCGCGTTCTGATAGCGACGAAAACCCTCCACCGCAACATCTTTGGGCATGCCCGACATCCACTCCTCGCCCTCTCGAGCCAAGTCTTCCGGGGACCAGAGGTTCGATTTGCATTTGTCGATCACGCTGCGCAGGTAACGCGGGTTGATCTCACCTGCGCTTGGAATGCCAGCAAAAACGGTTTTGATGACATCGAGTTGATCGCCATCGTCGTAAATCACGAAACCCGGACGCAAGCCGACGGCCTCGCCATACGCACGCAAAATCCTGACACCGCTCGAGTGAAAGGTCGAAACCCAAATCTGCGATGCCTGCGGGCCGACCAAATCCACCACTCGAGTCTTCATTTCGGCGGCGGCCTTGTTGGTGAATGTCACCGCCAGAATTTCGGTCGGGTAAACGCCGTGCGCCTCCATCAAATGCCCGACGCGATGCACCACGGTTCGGGTTTTGCCCGATCCCGCACCAGCCACGACCAGCGCCGGTCCTTCGTAATGTGCGGCGGCCTCGCGCTGCGCGGCGTTTAATGAATCCAACAAACTTGACATGAAAAAACCTCGAGAAGATCAGGGAAACTCGAGGTGATGATCTCGAGCGCGACGAGAAGTATACCGCTCGAGGTGACGGGACTCGTACCGCTCGTGGTGACGGGACTCGTACCGCTCGAGGTGACGAGAAGGATGATGCAAGCCTTGCCCTACAGGTCGGAGGCTTGCCAATCGCCGCTTTTGCCACCGGTTTTGGACAGCAGCCGAATGCTCGAGATCACAATGCCTTTGCTGGCGGCCTTGAGCATGTCGTAAACGGTCAGCGCGGCGATGCTGGCAGCGGTGAGTGCCTCCATCTCTACACCGGTCTTATCGGTCGTCACAGCCTTCGCCTGAATGCGCACACCGGTTTCAATTCGGCTGATTTGCACATCCACGCTCGAGAGTGGAATCGGATGGCACAGTGGAATCAACTCGGATGTTTTTTTTGCGCCCATGATGCCCGCGATTTGCGCAACGTTTAACGGATCACCTTTGCCGACACCGCCCGTCTCGAGCGCCGCCTGTGCTTCTTGAGGCAGCAGAATGATCGCTTCGGCAACTGCTTCGCGTTTCGTGGCCTGCTTGTCGGAAACATCCACCATCACGGCGCGACCATCTTTGAAATGCGTGAGTTCGGGCATGGCTCGAGTCTACTTGCTTAAGCATTCCATACTCGAGGTTGTGATCTCTTTGTGGATGTGTTGGGTTTGGCTCGGGGCTTGTTTGCGGTGTTGTGGAATACCTTGAATAAATACTTTGCTGGCTAAGCTTTTACTTAGCCGACTTCATAATTCGTCGGCAATTCAATCTTGCGAGGTTGCCATCATGACCAACGTTCAAACCGCTCGCCCAAACATCTGGATCACGGCCCTGACCGCCGGAGCCATCGCCGCCGTGGCGAACCTGGTCATCTACTTCATCGCCGGGGCCGCCAACGTGTCACTGCAAATTGCGGAAACTCCCGGAACCACCGAACTGCAACACCTGGCATTCGTCCCTGTCGTCCTGGCCAGCCTGATCCCAGCCTTCGCCGCCACAGCCGTGCTGTTGTTGCTCCGCCGCTTCACACCTCGAGCCGACACGGTCTTCCAAGTGATCGCCGTCGTGTTCCTGCTCATCTCGTTCTCTGGACCGCTTGGCATGCCAACCGACGGCGCGACCAAACTCGTGCTCGGCCTGATGCACACCGTCGCCGGAGTGATCATCACCCTTGGACTGACCCGCCCGCGCCCAGCCTAAACACCTGGGCTTGAAGCGGTACGCTAAACCATGCCAACTGATGCGGCGCTGGGCGAACTCAACCACCTGATCATTCAAGTGGCTCGAGCGCATCGTGCCACCGCGCTGAGCCACCTGATCAAACTTGGTTTGCATCCCGGCCAAGAAATCATCCTGATGCAACTCTTGCGCCGCGACGGACAAAGCCAAACGCAACTCGCCGAACTCCTCGGTGTGCAAGCCCCCACCGTGACCAAAATGCTGCAACGGCTCGAGGCGGGCGACTTCGTTGAACGTCGCCCCTCGAGCCAAGACAACCGCGTGACCCTCGTCTACTTAAGCGCCAAAGGAAGAAGCCTCGAACAGCCATTGCAAGAAGCCTGGGCTGCCCTCGAGCGGCAAACCGGTCTTGGCCTGAGCAACGCAGAGCACGACACGCTGGTGAAGCTCCTGGAACGCCTGCGCAGCAACTTGGCGGGCGAAGTTGACGGCTGCTGATAAATCGCCAGACCTCGAACCTGCACCGGCACTTGTGACCCGCCTGATGTGACCCACCGATGTGACCCACGCAGTGACGCTCGAGCATGGTAATTTACAGCCCGAATTCTTCGTGCAAACCCAATGTTGTTGCACGCACGTCAAAATCTTGGATCATGCACCGCATGTGTTTCAGACGATCCAGGTTTCGACTCGAGATTTTAAGGAGGCATCACCCGTGGTTTATAAGAAGATCGTTGTTCCCGCAGGCGAGAAAATCACCATGATCGACGGCAAGCTGTCCGTGCCGAACCACCCGATTGTTCCTTTCATCGAGGGTGACGGCACTGGCGCAGACATTTGGGCCGCCAGCGTGCGCGTTTTGGATGCCGCCGTCGAGAAGGCGTATGGTGGGGAAAAGAAAATTTCTTGGATGGAAGTCTACGCGGGCGACAAAGCCAACGAAGTTTACGGCGAGGTCATTTGGTTGCCAGACGAAACCAACGACGCGATCCGCGAGTATTTGGTCGGTATTAAAGGGCCATTGACCACCCCGGTCGGTGGTGGTATTCGTTCGATCAACGTTGCACTGCGCCAAATTTTGGACCTGTACGCCTGCCTGCGTCCCGTTCAATACTTCGACGGCGTGCCCAGCCCGGTCAAACAACCCGAACTGGTGGACATGGTGATCTTTCGCGAGAACACCGAAGACATCTACGCGGGCATCGAATACCAAGCCGGAACGCCCGAGTGCAAAAAACTTTTGGACTTCCTGCAAAACGAGATGGGCGTGACCAAGATTCGCTTCCCGAACACCTCGAGCTTGGGCATTAAACCGGTTTCGCAAGAGGGAACCGAACGCTTGGTTCGTGCGGCCCTCGAGTATGCGATTGCCAACAAACGCCGTTCGGTGACGCTGGTCCACAAGGGCAACATCATGAAGTTCACCGAAGGTTCGTTCAAAACCTGGGGTTACGAATTGGCCGAACGCGAATTTGGCGATCATTTCTACACCTGGAACACCTGGGAAAAAACCAAGGCCGCGCAGGGCGAACTGGCAGCGAATGCCGAACAGGATGCCGCGCTCAAATCTGGCAAGATTCTGGTCAAGGATTCGATTGCCGATGCCTTCTTGCAGCAGATTTTGCTCCGCCCCGCCGAGTACGATGTCGTCGCCACGCTGAACTTGAACGGCGATTACCTCTCAGACGCACTCGCCGCGCAAGTCGGTGGTATCGGCATCGCCCCAGGTGCGAACATCAATTACTCGACCGGCACCGCCGTCTTTGAGGCCACGCACGGCACTGCGCCCAAGTACGCGGGTCAGGACAAAGTCAATCCCTCGAGCGTGATCCTTTCCGGCGAGATGATGTTCCGTTTCTTCGGCTGGACCGAAGCGGCAGATTTGATTGTTGAATCCTTGAAGAAGACGATTGGTCAGAAGCGCGTAACCTATGACTTCCACCGGTTGATGGAAGGTGCCACCTTGCTCAAATGCAGCGAGTTCGGTACGGCCCTGATCGAAAATATGTAAATCAGGCAAATCAGAATCGGACCTCCGGCGCGATGCTCGAGGTCCGATTGATTTATGCTGAACCATGACTCCACCGATATTGCAACACGCGGTTTTTGGATCGCTCGAGTATGGCGAATACTCACCGCATTGGACCTGCGAATTGCCGGTGCCGGTGTGTCTGTCTCGGGCCGGTGGTCAGGAGGTTTTTTACCTCTCGATTTACGCCAAAGACCGTGAAACACCAAGTAACGAGGCCGTGGGATTGTGGCTCGAGTTGGCGAACCGTCCACTCGGGTTTTCAGAATTTCTCGAGCAATCCATCTTCGCGGCGTTCCAACGGGATTTGCCGCACTACCGCAGCATGGGCGAAGTCCCAGACTTGACCCGAGCCGATCAGGTTTGGCAATTTGTTGGCTTGCATGACAACGTGATCAAACCGACAGCGAACGGCGGGCTTCAATTGGTCGTGGCACTGACCGCGCAATGGCGGCAAGAGTTCGGCATGGATTTGGTCTTTCGTGCCGGACAGCTTGGTATCGGTGAAGGCTTCATGCCCTGGAATGAAATGATGCACTTTGACTTGCCGGAATAGTTTTCTCTCGAGGTGGCGTATGACTCAAATTCCAGACCGGGTGTATCACTCGTCCATACGACAAGGCTTGAGTCTGATCGAACCTCGAGTCGGCACGCATGCTCAAGCTTGGGTGTATGCGGCGAGAGACCTCGTGATCGCATCCATTTTTCTCGGCCAGCATCATGATTTCATTTTGGCGAGCGGTTTGACGGGTGATATGCCGTATATCTGCGAGCGTTTCGTCGGCGCGTTCGACCGGGCCAAAGCGAATGTGAACGCATCGATTTACGTGCTTCCAGGCTCGAGTTTTCAGGCGAACCGCACAAGCTTTGATGCCCAATTGGTCAGCGAGATTGCAGTGATTCCAATGCTCGAGATCCCAATT
>JANOWZ010000113.1:0-16813 GCA_031418155.1 Deinococcales bacterium | reverse complement strand
CAAGAAAGACATCGGCAACAATTGACGAATTTTGCTTTTGGAATTCTCAATCATTACCGAAGCCACTGTAAAGCAAGGTGCTTGACCTCTCGAACTGACCATGACCGAGTTCATCCGCCCACTTTGTCCTCGCAAAAACATCCTCGAGCAACGATTGGGTCACGAGAACACCTTGCTCGAGAGCATGGCCCTCACCTGCCATGCGCCCTCTTCGACGATGGGCCTTACCAGGCGGTACGCCTGCACGCGAAACAGGGCCGAGACCAGAAACAACCAGTGGTAGGCAGTCCATTCAAATCCGGCCACGGTGAACTTCAGCGTTGGTCTCGAGAACAGATCAAACAGGGGTCCAGATAAGAGTCCGCCGAGGAAGCCGACCAGGCCTGTGATGGCGAAAAACATGGCCACGAAACTGGTTCGACTGGCTGGGGTCGTGCTCGAGAGCAACAAATTGAAGCTCGCCTGGCCGGTGGCGGTGTTGACGAACGCATCGACGATGGCCGAGGCCCAGATTGGCCAGAGCCAACCCGGTGCGGCAAGCATCCAGCTCGCTGGCAACACGGTTCCGGCGATGACGGTGTTGAATTGCAGCACGGGTTTGCCACCCGCCCTGTCCGCGATGCGACCCCACAGCGGTCCGAACAGCAATGCCGAAACTGCGCCAATCACGCCCAGAATCGCAATCTGGGTGTACGTCATCTCGAGTTGCTTGAGCAGGTAGGGAATGACAAAAGGTGCCGCGATCAGCACCGAGAACGTCCAGTACGAGGAGAACAGCAGCAGGCGACGAAAGTTCGTGTCCATCATTGGGTCGATCCAGGTGGCTTTGAGGTTCAGTCGGGCCTGCGGTGTTCGGGGCTCGGATTGACCTGCGAGCATCAGGGCGGAAATCGCACCTAGCGTGGTGGCCACGCCGATCACCACCTCGAAGTCTGTTGGGCTTTGTACCCGGTCGATGTACGCACCGGCGGCAAGGCTGGCGATCATGCCGATCACGCCCAGAAAGCCGTTGCGAAATCCTTGGAATTGTCCGCGCTCTTTGGCCGGAATTACCTCGCCCATCCACGAGACCCAGAGCACCGCAGCACTCGCGTTGAACATGTTCGCCAGGGTGATCACCACGAGCAGCCAGACGGGTCGAACCGCCGCTGGCAAGAGGGCCGGAAGCAGCAGCGCCGGAAACCACACCACCCGCCCAAGAAACGCGAGCACCAGGGTCAGGGGTTTGCGCCGCCCGAGTTGACCGGCCGCCCAGGCGGTGAGTGGACTGATCAATTGTCCCAGGAGCGGCACGCTCGAGATCAAGCCGATCTGAAACGGGCTTGCGCCCAGGTAAAGGGCGAATCCGGTGAGCACGCTGCCACCAGTACCGACAACAAAGCAAATGCCGGGAATCCCTTCGAGCACGCTGAGGCGCATCGTGCTGCGGATTTGGCGTTCGCTGAGCAGGGCCTGGGAAGTTTTTGCGGACCACTCGAGATCGCCGGGATCAGCATCACGGCTCATGTGCACCTGTGACGCGGTGGTGGGTTGCGCGGTGGTGGGTCGTGCTGTGGCATGTGAACGCTCCTCAATCTGGAAGGCGCAGCGGTAACTCCAGCCAGGCGAGGCCCACGTCGCGCCCCATGTGGCTCGTGTCGTCTACGGCCAGACCGTCGTAGTAGATGGCGAGTCGCCCGCCAATCGGCAGCACCGACGGCAGGCCCACGACGCGCGGCGACCAGTGGCAGTTGTTGCGGTCGAGCACCACCGCCTTGTTCGCCGTGTCCCAGGCGTTGAGGTCTTTCGACCAATAGACCCAGATGGCATCCGTGTACTCGCCACCCGCGCCGTTGGGATCGTTGGTCTCGCCCAGGGTCTGGTCAATGCCGATGTGGTTGGTGAACAAAAACCAGGTTTGGATGTTCGGCTCAAAGTACAGGCTCGAGTTCTCGATTTGTTCTTCGATTGGCACGATGGGTGCAGGATCGACCGTCCATGGGCCGTTCAAGTCACCGGTTCTGGCGATGCCGATGGTGCGTTTGATCGTTCCAGCCAGCGTGACCGAGGTGCTGAAAAATTGCAGGTATTCAGCGCCATGTTTGATCACATGACCGGGGCTGGCGGTGTCCTCAAAATACGTGCCGGGTTTTGGACGAAACGGCACGACATCGGATTGTTTGTGCCATGGTCCGCCGGGTGAACTGGCTCGGGCCTTCATGGTCAGGTACGGAAAGGCCGGGATGCGGTCCGGGGCGGGCGAGGTGTTGGGCGTGCCGAGGTAAAACAGGTGCCAATCAGCACCGTCGTGGAAGGTCACGCCGTAACTTGCCGATTGGCTATCCTCGCTGCCGGGTGCGCCAAGTTCGAGCACCGGGCCGTGTTTGGTCCAGTGCAGGCCGTCCGTGCTGGTGGCGAGGGCGCACAGCCAGCCGGTGTCGCCCGCCGCGTCGTAATGCATGAAGTACGAGCCCTGGTGCTCCCAAACCCAAACGTCTCGAGCGCCATAGGCATCAGAGCGCCCTGGGCCATCACCATGCTTGAGGACGATGCCGTGATCGATGGCCTCGAGCCGTTTTGTCGCGCTGGGGCGATGGTCGGAATAGCTTGGTGTCCAGTGGCTCATGACAGGCCCCCGGAGGTGAATTCGTAATCGCCAGATGCAACCTCGAGCACCGCGTGTCCATCCTCGAGTCGAACGAATTTCACGCCTGTGACCAATGGCAAGGGGTTGCCGCTTTCGCTGATCTGAGCCTCGGTTGTGGCCGGTAAATACACGGTGGCGCTGGTGTTTGCGGGGATGCTGACGCGCAAGCTGAACCGGTTGGGTTCAAGCTGCCATGCGCTCAAGAAGGTGCCGCGCACCGATTGGTACTCGGCTTTGGCGTGGGTCAGGCCACCGCCAGGTTTGGGATGAATGATGGCGTGTTTGAATCCCGGTCTGGTCGCGTCGGTATCAAGGCCCGCGACCTCCTGGTAGAGCCATTGTCCGACGCTGCCGAGCGAGTAATGGTTGAACGAATTCATGCCGGGGTCCTCGAAGCCCGCGTGTTCCGTCCAGCCGTTCCAGCGCTCCCAGATGGTCGTCGCACCCTGGCGGATCGAGTAGCCCCACGATGGGTAGGTCTCGTTGAGCAACAAGCGGTAGGCGATGTCGTTGCGACCGGCCCGAGTCAGCACCGGGCAGAGGTAACCGACCCCGACAAAACCGGTTGTGAGGTGCCAATCCCGCCGCTCGAGGGCGCGAACCAGGTGCGCCACCGCCTGTTCACGGCCCTCGTCCGACAAGAGGTTCATGTGCAGGGCCAGCACGTATGCGGTTTGCGTGTCACCCTCGAGCGACCCGTCCGAGTGAACATACGCCTCATTGAATGCACGCTTGATGCGCTCGAAGAGTTGCAAGTATCTTGCGGCATCGCTCGAGCGCCCCAGCACACCCGCGATGCGTGACATCAGGTCGGCATCGTAGGCCCAGTACGCGGTGGCGAGCAGGTCTTTTGGGGTGCGGCTGCCGAAGGCATCGGTGGGGTTGTCGCCATCGACGGCGAGCCAATCGCCAAAATTGTTGTTCAGCCTCTCGCGGCGCAGGTGGTTTGAGTTGCCCTCCGCGATGTAGCCCATGTAGCGTTCCAGCGCACTCCAATGCTGCTCGAGCATCCGGGCATCGCCGTATTGCAGGTACATCGTCCACGGCACGATCACGCCCGCGTCAGCCCAGGCGGGTGCACCATCGGCCTCGTCCACGAGTCGCGGGGCGACATCGCTAAAAGCCCCTTCGGGCGATTGCGCATCGACGACATCGACCATCCATTTGCTGAAGAAGGCGGCCACGTCCGCGTTGAAGCTGGCGGTGCGGACGAAGGCCTGCGCGTCGCCGAGCCAGCCGAGCCGTTCGTCGCGCTGCGGACAGTCGGTGGGGATCGAGAGGAAGTTGTCGCGCTGACCCCAGACGATGTTGCGCTGCAACTGATTGACCAGTTCGTTCGAACACGAAAATGTTCCAGTCAGCGGCGTGTCCGAACCGACAAAACGCGCGGTGATGGCGTGCGGCTCGAGCGTGCCGGGGTAGCCGCTGACCTCGACGTACCGAAAGCCATGAAAAGTGAAACGCGGCTCGAAGACCTCGAGCCCGTTGCCGCTGAGCACAAAGGTGTCGGTCTGCCGGGCGCTGCGCAGGTTCTCGGTGTAGATGTCACCGCCGGGTTCGAGGATTTCGGCGAAACGCAACCGCACCTCACTGCCCGCTGGACCTTGAACCTCGAGCCGCACCCAGCCGGTCAGGTTCTGACCAAAATCTACGATCAGGCTGCCGGGCGCATGTTCGCTGATGGTCACGGGTGTGAAGGTCTCGAGGGTGCGAATCGGTTCGGCCCGGTCCGCCACCAGCTTGACGGCATCGCGCCCGTGGACGGGCGGAGCTTGCCAACCGGCATCATCGAAGTGCGGCGCGTCCCAACCGGGCTGCTCGAGTCGGGCATCGTGGTGTTCACCGTGGTACAGGTCCGCGTGCAGGATCGGGCCGGTTCTGGCACGCCACGAGCCGTCAGTGACGATGGTTTCGTGTTGTCCGTCGGCGTATTCAATCTCGAGTTGGGCCAGGAATTGTGGGCGGTTGCCGTAGTGCCTGGTGTGCTTGGGGGCCAGCGTCCAGCCGAGTTGACCGCAGTACCAGCCGTCACCGAGGCTGGCGGCGAGCGCATTTTCACCGGCTTGCAGCAGTGCCGTCACGTCATACGTCTGGTACTGAATACGCACGCGGTACTCGGTCCAGCCTGGGTTGAGCACGGTTTCGCTGACCTTCGCGCCATTGATTCGGGCCTCGTAAACGCCTCTGGCGGTCGCGTACAGCCGGGCTTGCCGGATCGGACCGTGAACGCTGAAGCCCTTGCGAAACAGCGGGCTGGGTTCCTGGTCGCGCAGTTCGCCCTGATCGAGTTCGAGCCAGTTCGCTTGCCAATCGTTCGGCTCGAGCAGTCCCATCTCCCAGAGGGCCGGCTCGCTCCAGTCGCAGACCTGATCCGCCTCGTCCCAGACCCGCACTTTCCACCAGACGCGCTGTCTGGAGACAAGGCTTTGGGGGTATGTGATGCCCAGCGATTCGTCTGATCGGACCTGCCCACTGTCCCAGAGGTTGGCCTGAGCCGCGATCAACCCTTCGCGGCTGCTCGAGGCGATGACCTGGTAGGCCGTCTGGCGTTTGCCTCGCGCCTTGGATTCGAGTGCCCAGCTCAGGCGCGGTCGGCTTTGGTCGAGGCCGAGGGGGTTCTCGAGGTGCTCACAGCGCAGTCGGATCGGGGTGATGGCACTCATCAGTGGGTTCTCCTCGTGGCTCGAGTATGGTGTCGGTTGATTGTGACGGGATGGGTTGGTCTGGTGATCCTTGACAAATCTGGGGTTGGGGCAGATACTACGGCATCTGAACGTTCAGATCAAGTCCACCGAGGGCAAAAAGCCTTCTGTGACGTACTTTTTGAAATTCTGAACGTTCAGATCGAGTATTCTTTGCAGCATGCCAATCACGAAGCCCAACGAGGAGCCAGCTTTGAAGCGTCGAGTCACCATGCGTGAAGTTGCTGCCAGGGCCGGTGTTTCACACCAGACCGTCTCAGAGGTTGTCAACGGCAGCAACAAGGTCGCTCCGGCCACGCTCGAGCGGGTCATGACCGCCATGACCGACCTCGACTTCCACCCCAACCACGCCGCCCGTTCGATGCGACTCTCGAGGTCATTCAACGTCGCCTATGTTGTCGAGAAACCCACCGAACTGGCCGATGACGCGATGGCCCTGATCCTGGCGGGCCTGCTCGAGAACCTCAACGCCGCCGGGTACAGCCTGGTGATTCGCACCATCGCCAGCGACCGCCAAGAAGAACTCGAAGACCTGCGCCGCACCCTGGTGCAAGGCCGGATCGACGGGGTGATCTTCGGCGCGGTCGCACCCAGCAAGGCCGTCTCGAGCATGGCGGCATGGTCACACCCAATCGTGTTTTTCGACCAGCCCGCACTCGGCGATGCTGTGGCCACCGTCTGGGTCCAGTACCGCAACGGCATCAAACAGGCCGTTGAACACCTGGCCGCACGCGGTCGCCAGCGCATCGCCTTCATCGGCGGCCCGTCTGAGAAAAAAATGCGCATTCTGCACAACCTCGAACGCTACGCCGGATACCGTGAAGGACTCGAGGCATGCGCACGGGACTACGATCCAAATCTGGTTATCGCTTCCGACTACACGATCAACGGTGGTCGCCTGGCGACACGAACACTGCTCAAACGCCCCAAGCGCCCGGATGCGATTGTCGCCGCCAGCGACCGCATGGCCTTCGGCGCACTGCAAGAAATCAAGGCGCAGGGTCTGGCGGTGCCCAAGGACATTGCCGTGACGGGCTTCGATGATTTCGAGTTGGCCCAAAGTGCTGACCCGCCGTTGACCACGGTGCACTTCCCGGTTGATGCCCTGGCAAAACAGGCGGCTCGCATGCTGCTGGCACGCATTGAAGGCAAGACCGTCGCCGCTCACGAATCCGTCGCCGTCAAGTTGGTGGTCCGGGATTCGACCTGAAGCAAAGCCGTGAAATCCAAGGAAGGAGGGATGGCAAGCGAAAACACTCGAGCAACACATCCGCCCACCAAGTCAGCCGCCCACCAAGTCAGCCGCGAGGCGGCCAGAGCACCCAACCTCAGCACCATCCGATTGATCAGGTCTCGAGCCGTAACCACAAGGAGTGACCCCATGAAACGACAACAAACAACCTCGAAACGATGGCTGGTGGCTGGTGGGCTCGCTGCGCTGGCAGGCACGCTGATTTTTGGCGTTGGCATCCAGGCGCAAGACGACCTGTCCGGCACGATCAACGTCAACATCAAGGGCGAAAACCAGGATGTCTGGGAAAAAATGGCCAAGGAATACATGAAGCTTCACCCCAAAGTGAAGGTCAATGTCGCCCTCAAACCGCAGCAAGGGTACGCCGATTTCATCAACGCCGGTTTTGCGGCGGGTGAACCATCGTTTGACATTGTGCTGGTCAACGAAAATGCGGCCCTCCTTAACGAAGGCAAGTTCCTCGATTTCGCGCCCTACCTCAACCAACCCAGCCCCTACATCGCTGGCAAACCCTGGCGTGAAGCGATTGACCTCAAAGCGATGCAGGCGATCAACGCCAATGCCAAGGTCTACGCCCTGAACCTCGAGAATGTCCAAATCCTCTGGTTTTACAACAAGGGCCTGTTCACCAAGGCGGGTATTCGTGACATTCCCAAAACCTGGCCGGAATTGCTGGCGGTCAGTGAAAAGCTCAAGAAATCCGGCGTGATTCCATTCGCGCTTTCGGGCAATTACGATTCGTTGTGGGCCAGCAACGGCGGTTGGATGTTCAGGATGTACGCCGATCAGTATACCCGCAGTCTGATCGACGACCAACGCTCGAGACCCGGCGATTACACCTATGACAAGACCATCGACCCGGAATTTAAGTACGATCCAAGCGACCCGTACAACGACGATTCGGACAAGGTCACGCTCAATCCGTTGCGGCGCTTCAAGGCGATCCAGGCCTCGTTCACCGATGCCAACGCCAAGAACAACCGTTGGCGTGTGGACAGCGAACCGATGAAAGCATTGCACCAAAACCTGCACGATTTTCTCTCGAAGTACACGCCACCCGGCTGGTATGGCATCGATCAGAACGCCGCCTACTCGCTGTTCTTGCAGCAGAAGGCCGCGATCCTGCTCGACGGCGGTTGGCGTTTGACCGGCTTTGAAAAAGACCTCGCCAACTTCGTCAAAGTCGATGGCAAGGTCGTGGCGCAAAAGAAATTCTCGCTCGGTGTGTTTAACAACCCGTCGATGACCGGCGAGTACGTTCAGGCTCCGGCCCGCACGATCTCGGTGGCGATTGGCTTCTATGGCGCACCCAAAAAGAGCTTCGCGCAAAACAAGCTGAATGTCGATTTCTTGCAGTGGTACACGAGTCCCAAAGCCTATGGACAGTACATCGACTTTTCGGTCAAGAGCCCCAAAGGCAACATCATTGGACCACCAATCGTCAAGAACGTTGCCTTCCCAGCCTCACTCAAAGCGCGGTACGCCAACATCACGCAGATTGGCAACACCGAGAAATCTGGCACCGGTGGTGCGGGCGCACGTGGGCTGGACGATTACCAGGAATCGGTGCGCACCTGGGTCAACCTGATGCAGGAATACCTGGCCGACAAGATCACCACCGATCAGTTCGCGGCCGCCAACCAAAAGAACATCCAGGACAACTTCGAGAACGTGCTCAAGTTCCAGAAGTTGACGCTCGAGGACCTCAACACCCCTGAGAAAAAACCACCGACACGCTAAAGCACAAATCACTGGGACGACCTCGAGTATTTGAGGTCGTCCCTGACACAACAGTGGACAAACAAACGCGGATACTTTTTTTGAGCAAACCGAGACAACCGTGGTGAAAGGTCGAGCGTGAGCAGGATGCAAACATCGGCAGGTAAGTGGACACGGGCGGGTCTGCTGCCCGTTGGCCTGCTGTGTTCTGGCCTGCTGTGTTCTGGCCTGGCATTCGCACTGCAAGGCGAACGTTGGAATTTCAAAACCGGTGATGTGGTCTACGCGGTGGCGATGTCCGCCGATGCCAGCATCACCGCCGTGGGTTCTCGGGACTCGAGCGCTTACGTGCTCGATCAAACTGGCAAAACGCTGTGGTCGGTCAAAACCAAAAATGCTGTGACCGCCGTGGCGGTTTCCCCGGAAGGTGCGTTCGTCGCGGTGGCTTCTGCCGACAGCACGTTAACGCTGTATGACCGGAGTGGCAGCCTCGTCTGGACCCAAACCGCCAGCGGACCGCTGGGATCGGTGGCGCTCTCGAGCAAGGCTGAACGAATCGCCTACGGTGTCAACAACACGTCCTTGCTGAACAAGGATTTGAAGGTCTACATGCTCGACCGGCTTGGCAAATTCTTGTGGCACGGCCAATTGACCGGCAGTCCGGTCAGCCTGGCGATCCAAGCCGATGCTCAGCGCCTCGTTGTCGGAGGTGACGACGCGAGCATCACCGTCTTCGATCAAAGCGGCAAGCAACTCTGGCAGCAGGGTGGCAGCGACATCATGAACGGTGTGGCGATCTCGAGCGACGGTGGCAAGGTCGTGGGTGGTTCACAGGACAAGAACATCTATGCCTTTGATGGCGCTGGCAAAACCCTCTGGACGCATCAGGCCGAAAGCAAGATCCGTGCCGTGGGCATCAGCGCCGATGGGACCCGGATCGCACTCGCCACCGTCGCCAACGGCGTTCAGGTGCTCGATGGCGAAGGCAGTCTGGCCTGGAGCGAACCCTCACAGCCAGAGGCCTCAACCGTGGCGATCTCGAGCGATGGCGGCACGCTGATCGCGGGTTACACCGCTGGCACGGTCAGCAGCGTGGATTTGAAACTGGCGTTTTCGGGCGCGTCCGAGGGTGCATTCGCACGGCTCTGGCAACTGGCACTCCTCGGCATCGGCACGGCTGCGGCACTGGCTGTGGCTGCGCTGTACGTGCGCCGCAGCGCTCGGGGACAGGAACTGCTGCTCGACTGGAATTCTGCACGCAAACGCGCCTGGCGTGCCAGGTATTCGTATGTGCTCTTGATCCCGACGTTTGCCTTGCTGTTGATCTTTCACTACTATCCGGCCTTTTCTGGCCTCTATCACTCCTTGACCAAATGGGACCCGGCGGTCAGCACCCAATTCATCGGGCTGGCCAACTTTGAGGCGATGCTCAAAGACCGTTACTTGGCCATCGGTATCGGCAACGTGCTGATCATCTTGGTGGTCGGCGTTTTCAAAACCCTGGTGTTTCCGCTGTTTATGGCCGAGGTGATCTTTCACATTCGATCACACTTGACCCAATACTGGTCGCGCACCGCCTTCGTGATTCCGACCATCGTGCCAGCGGTCGCCACCATCCTGGTGTGGCGGTTCATTTACGATCCGAACCTGGGTGTGCTCAACATTTTCCTGCGTTCGGTCGGGCTCGAGTCCCTGACGCGCAGCTGGCTCGGCGAGCCCGGTGTGGCCCTCGGGTCCATCGTGGCGATCGGCTTTCCATTCATCACGGCCCTGCCGCTGCTGGTCCTCTATGCTGGCCTGATCAGCATTCCAGGCGAGCTGCTCGAGAGTGCCACCATGGACGGCGCGAGCGCCCTGCGGCGCATCTTCAGCATTCACCTGCCGCTCTTGGCCGGTCAGATTCGCCTGCTCTTGATCCTGGTTTTCGTCGGGAACATCCAGGACTTCACCGGCATCCTGATCTTGACCGGCGGCGGGCCGCTCGATTCGACCTACGTGCCCGGATTGGAGATGTACTACCACGCCACACGCTTTAACAACCTTGGCTATGCCGCCGCAATCGGCGTGGTGCTGTTTGTGGTGATCATGGTCTTCACGGTGCTCTTGAACAAATTCCTTCGTCCGGCAGCGGAGTACCAAGCCTGATGTCAAACATCACCGCACCCACCCACATGACCCGAAACCGCTCGAGGTTGCAAAGCCAGCAGCGCCTGTCGCAATGGGGTCTGTACCTGACCGTGACCGTCTTTTTGTTGCTGACCTTCGTGCCCGTCTATGTGATGCTCTCAATGTCATTCAAGGACAACTCACAGATCTACACCAATTTCTGGGGTTTGCCCGATCCGTGGCGTTGGGGCAACTACGCCACGGGTTTCAAAAACATCGGGCATTACACGATCAACACCGTCATCAATGCCGTCGCCTCGACCGTGCTGGTGGTGGTCCTCTCGAGCCTTTCCGGCTATGTGTTTGCCCGCCATCGCTTTCCGGGCAAGGAATTGTTCTACCTCTTGATCGTTGGACTCTTGGCCATTCCCAGCATCCTGACGATCATCCCGGCGTTCGTCACCGTGCGGCAATTGGGCATTTGGAACACCGCCTGGGCGTTGATCCTGACCTGGACCTCCGGTGGTCAAGTGATCGGGATTTTCCTGTCACGAAGTTTCATCGCTGGCCTGCCAGAGGAACTCTTCGAGGCCGGAAGGCTCGACGGGGCGAGTGAATTTCAACTCTGGTATCGCGTGGCCGTGCCGCTCTCGTGGCCGATCCTGATGACCATCGCGATCCTGCACATGGTCGCAACGTACAACGATTTTCTCTGGCCGTTGCTGGTGATCGGTGATGACAGCAAGCAGGTCGTCAGTGTTGGCCTGACGCAGTTCACCAGTTCCTTCGGCGTGACCGAGTACGGCCCGCAGATGGCCGCCAACGTGATTGCCTCGATTCCGCTGTTGATCCTGTTCTTGTTTGGCATGAAGTACTTCGTCAGCGGCATCACCTCCGGTGCGGTCAAGGGCTGAGATGAACCAGATCAGCGCCGCTGTCGTCTTCCAGGGACCACATCAAGTTGGAATCGGTCGGCTCGAGATGCCGCCACCTCGGGCTGGGGAAATACAGATTCGCACCCGGTATTCCGGGATCAGTGGCGGCACCGAGGGTCACGTGCTGGCCGGACGCTTCACCTGGACACCGGCACGGTTTCCGTGCGTGCCGGGATACCAACGCATCGGGGTGATCGAGGCGCTGGGTGATGGCATCCAGGGGTGGCAGCTTGGGCAACGGGTGATGGCGACCGCAGGGTCTTGGGAAGGTCAGGTTCAACCGCACTGGGGAGCGCACGTTTCGCTGGGAAACAGCCCGGCCAATGAGGTCTACGCCTGTCCAGAGACGGCCTCGGATGGCGATCTTGCCCACGCCGTGGTGGCGCAGGTTGGCCTCAATGCCGCGTCTCGGGTGAGCAACATCGCAGGACACTGGGTGCTGGTCTACGGTGACGGGTTGATCGGTCAGGCTGCCGCCCAATGCGCTCGCCTGCGCGGTGCGAAGGTGATCCTGGTTGGTCATCGAACCGACCGCCTCGATCTGGCACGGTTGCACAGTGCAGACGCGGTGATCAACAGTCACGGCGAGGACGTGCGCACGGCCGTGTTGAACTGCACCGGTGGAAGTCCGGTGTTTGCCGTTCTGGATTCCGTGCAGGGCGAGTCGGTTCAGAGAGAATACATGGCCTTGCTCGAGCCTGGACTGGGACAGGTCGTCTACTGCGGTAACTCTGCTGGCACCACCTGGGCCGACATGGCGGTGTTGCAACAACGAGAATTGACCACGCATTTCGTCTCGGGTTGGACACGGGCAAGGCTCGAGGCAACCTTGGCGTTGATGGCGAAGGGTCAACTGCGCATCGAACCGCTGGTGACACATCGCGTGTCGTTCGAGCGCTCGGCCCAGATGTACGAGGTCAACGCACAAAAATCGATTCCCCACCTCGGCATGACCTTGGATTGGACCGGGGCGAACTGATGCCAGGTCTTGTCTGGGGCTTCAGGGTCAAATCTTGAGGTGTTGTCGCCCTGAAATTCTGTGATGGGCCGTCGCTTTGGAAGAGGAGAGATCCAGTGAACAACCAAATCAGCGCAGACCAGATCGCGTCGTACCGCGAAAAGGGTTTCTTGGTGATCGAGAACTTTCTGAACCCAAGCGAACTCGAGCACTGGCGCACCGTCACCGACGAGGCCGTGGCGCAACGGCTCGAGGCGGCAAAAGGTCAAGACTGGGAACGGGCGCTCAACAACCAAGCCGATCCGAACGCTTACGATGCCAAGATTTTTGTGCAGTGCATCAAGCTCGCCGACACGCACGATGGCATGCACCGCCTGATGCGCGACCCGCGATTGGGTGAGGTGGCGGGCAGGCTTGCCGGGGTGGATGGCATTCGCATCTGGCACGATCAGGCGCTGATCAAACCACCGTTCGGCAACCCGACAAGCTGGCACCTGGACAACCCCTACTGGTCGTTTTACTCGAGGGACGCGATCTCGTTGTGGATGGCGCTCGACGATGCGACCCTCGGCAACGGTTGCCTCTGGTACGTGCCCGGCAGCCAAAAGACCGCCCGTTTTGACAACGCCAACATCGGGCGCAACATGGCGGATTTGTTCGACATCTATCCCGAATGGCGCACGCTCGAGACCGTGGCGTGTCCATGTCCAGCGGGCACGGCTGTTTTTCACAATGGCCTGTGTGCCCATGGCGCTGGCGCAAACATGACCCCAAGACCGCGCCGCGCCATGACCTGTGCCTACATGCCAGATGGCAGCAGCTTCAACGGTCAAAGCAACGTGCTGCCCTCAAGGTACGTCCAAACCCTCAAGATCGGTGACGTGCTCGATGATCGGGTGCTCAACCCGCTGATCTGGTCAGAAAATGGCGACGCATGAATCGCTTTGAGGCCGCCTTCAACCAACCCGGTGCCGCGCATTCGGCGTGTCCGTTGTGGTTCTGGAACGGTGACCTTGAACCGCAGGAATTGCTGCGCCAGATGGCGTTGATGCATCAACAGGGCGTGTTGGCCTTTGTGATTCACGCCCGGCGCGGACTCGAGGTCGAGTACCTGTCCGAAACCTGGTTTGCACGGTGCGGCCTGGTCATCGAAGAGGCCGCCCGCCTCGGCATGAAGCTGTGGATTTACGACGAGGACAATTGGCCCAGCGGTTACGCCGGTGGTCGGGTGCTCGAGCGCGATCCCGACAACATCGGTCAGAACCTCGGACTCGAGCGGCACTACCTTGAAGGGCCGAGCAACTTTGACCTGACCCTCGAGCGACCCAGCGAAGTGCGTTTCGTGTTGGTCGCCCAGATTCTCGAGGTCGTGCCGATTCCGCCCGACCCCTTGACCTTTCATGGCGGAACTCCGGTGGCAAACGCCTGGTCAGACACGACGCGACACCGCCATGTCTATGGCCACGAAGCCGCGCGGACGCTCGAGCCTGATGTCGGGTGCCTTTGCTGGCAAGTTCCGGCGGGACGTTGGTGCCTGATGGTCGCGCGACAACGCCCGACGGACTGGATCGCGGCGTATTCAAATCACCACTACGCCGACCTGATGAACGACGCGGCGACCAGCGCCTTTCTCGAGGAGACCCACGAACAGTATTTCAAACGCTTTGGGTCGTATTTCGGTTCGACGGTGCTGGGATTTTTTGTCGACGAACCGGGCCTGTACAACAACTTTTGGGATCGCAACCTTGGCACGCTCAGTTGGACGCACGATTTTGCGGTGCAGTTTGAAGCGCGGCGCGGTTATGCGATCACGCCGTGGTTGCATGCACTCTGGGAAGGGCTTGGTACGCAAGGACAACAGGTTCGGGCCGATTACTGGCAAACGGTGGCCGAACTGCTTGACCAGCGCTTTTTTGCCAAGCTCGCCAATTGGTGCGCGGCGCACGGCGTGCAACTGACCGGGCACCTCGAGTGGGAGGAATGGTTGTTCACCATGACCCGCCATTCGGCCAACCCCTTCATGGCGCTGCGTCCGTTTCACGTGCCGGGCGTGGATCGGATCGATGAAGTCTACGAAAAGCTCGCCGAAAAGCTCGTGGCCTCGGTGGCGCACGCCAACGGTCGCAGCCGGGTGCTGAGCGAAACGTTTGCCATCACCGGCTGGAAGCTTGCACCGCCCTACATGAAACAGATCATCGATTACCAGTACGTGCGCGGCGTGAACTGGCTGGTGCCGCACGGCTTTTTTTACAGCACAGAAGATTTCAGGAAACGCGAGTGTCCACCTTCGGAATTTTTTCAAAACCCCTGGTGGGACCACAGCCGCCCGTTGTGGCGTTACGTCAGCCGACTCTCGAGCCTGCTCTCGACGGGCGATCATGTCGCGTCGGTGCTGCTCTATTACCCGATTGAACACGCCTGGGCGACCATGACTCCAGATGCGCCGTCTGCCTCGCCACCGGCGGGCATCTGGGAAGCCTGGCAACTGCCCAACCGCGATCATCCAACCACCATCAGCGATCTGGCCCTGCTCGAGTTGGGGCTCGGTTTGCTCGAGGCCCAGTTTGACTTTGACCTGATTGACCATTCGACCCTGGAAGCGAGCCGCATTGACGCTGCCCGATTGCGTTCTGGTTCAGGGGCGTTCAGGGTGGTGGTTGTGCCACCGCTCGAGGTGATGTTCGGCCCGGCATTGCAGCGGATGTTGGCGTTTGCCAACGGTGGTGGCACGGTCTTTTTTACGGCGAACCTACCCGAACGCTTGATTGGTGTCATTCCACCGGGTTGGGCGGCGGCTCGGGAAGCCCTGTCAAAGCCTGGCATGGTCCCGTGGGGCTCTGGACAGCTTGGCTTGAACGCTGGCACCCAGGCGACCATTGTGGCGCTTGGGCAAGTGATTTCCGCCGACCCTGAAGTACACGTGATTGGCTGCGAGGGCGAGTGGTTGGTCTCCCAGAGCAACCGGCCCTACTTCAAAGACACAAACTTGAGCCCACCTCGGGCCGCACTGCGCAGCCTTCACCGGCGGGCCGGCGAAACCCACCTGTACTTTCTGGTCAACGAATCACAGACACCGCTCGAACTGCAAATCAAACTCGAGGGAACCGGCGTGGTCGAGCAGTGGTTTGCCGACTCGGGACGGCGCGTTCAACTCGAGGGACGCACCGGGAACAACCAGATCGAACTCAAAACGAGGTTCGAAGCCTGGGAGTCGAAAATCCTGGTCGTTCAACCCGGAACGCCCAACGGTCCAACCAGGCCAAAACACAGCCAGCGGTTGTTGATTGAAGGCTGGCGACTTGAATTGGACGGGCTTGACTGGTCTGGGGGGCTGCAAAGCTGGGCAGCACTCGGCAAACCTTTTTTTTCGGGGCAGGGCACGTACCGGGTTCAGCATCAATTCGATCAAGCCTTGCACACCGGGGCTCGGATCTTACTTGACCTCGGGGCGGTGTTTGAAACGGCGCAGGTCAGCGTCAACGGAACGAGGCTCGAGGCCCTGGCCTGGAGTCCATATCGCCAGGACATCACAGACCATGTCCGCACAGGTGGCAACGAAATCGAGGTCGTGGTGGCCAACACCAACGCCAACAGCTTTGAGCATCGCGAACGCACCTCGGGATTGCTCGGACCGGTACACCTGATCCTTGAACACGCCCCTCCCAGCTGAAGCGAGGACATCACGATGCCAAAATACAAACACGCCAGTTACGCCAACGAAACCATCACCCTCGAGAATGCCCACCTGCGGCTCGAACTGTTCAAGCGTCGCACCGGCTGGGGCTGGGGCGAGTTGTTCAGCGCCTCTGGAAGCCTGGTAGCGGTGCTCGATCATTTCGGTGAGTTAATGCTGCGCGATCAGGAAATCCCGATGCGGCTCGAGGCGCAAGGGTTCACACGCGAGCACGGAGACTTTGGCGAGCGCCTCTGTTTTGAGATCAAGTCATTGATCATGAAAGACAAGTTGCGCGGCACCTCGTTCGAGCAGTGGATCAACTACCCGCTCGACCTGCACTGCCTGGAAGGGACATTCACGATCACGCTCGCGCCGGACGCGGCACTCTTGCGGCTCGAGTACCGATTGAAATCCAACGCCAACCAGTACGCCCGTTATGTGCGCGGCCCCTGGTTGAAGGTCGGGCAGGATGGATTTGGCTCCGAGAAAACCGACGCGATCTTTCCGGGCATCGAATGGCTCGAGGGGCGCGAATGGTCGAGCGGTACGGACTGGTTCAAGGACCCGTGGGCACAGCGCAGCGTGCCACACCCAAACAAGGTCACGGCCCCGGTGATGGCCCTGAGTCACAACGGAATTGGTATCGGCCTCGCCTGGAATCCGCGACAGCACGCCACCGGCTGGTTCAATGACCGCAGGCACCACCCGCAACCCGTGTTCGCCTCGCCAAACTTCATTGATCGGCGCGAGAACCACCTTCTGGGCCTGATGCTGCCCGAGGTGCCGATTGAAGCGCTCGAGAATCGTGTCTACGCCGAACCGCCGCTCGAGTTGCGGCT
>JANOWZ010000112.1:0-9247 GCA_031418155.1 Deinococcales bacterium | reverse complement strand
TGCGACCACAGGAATCTCAAAACAAGGAGAAACTCATGACCATCAAAACCTACCGTTGGCTCGCCAGCATCTGCTTCCCGCTCGGCTTCGTCTCGATCATCGCTTCGATCCTGGTCTGGATGATCCAGGGTGGCATGACCGAAGACCCGGCCCACGGTGAACGCTTCGGCATCTTCATTGGCCTGTGGGCTCCAACGTTTTTCATCCTGACAGACCGCTTTGAACGAACTGCCGAAAGTATGGCCCGAGCAATGGAAACCGCAGAGCAACCGACACCATTCGCCAGAACCATCGCCGAATCAACCTAAACGAGGCAATCAATTTGAGCACTTCAGCCAACAACACCATCGAACGTGACGGCTCGAGCAGTCCAGTCTCGAGCACCGACGCGCAAACCAGAACGAACGCCGTACAAAACGTTCTTCAAACCATCGGCGCTCTTGAGGGATGGCAAGATTACCGTCCCGATTTGATGCTCCAAGCCGAAGCCAAACACAACGCCGTTCACAGCCTCGAGTTCGCAGCACCAACAATTTACAGGGAGATACGATGTCCGAAGTCAGCGAAAACCAGCCTCGAACCGAACGACCGCAATCCGTGACCCTCAACCGTTACGACCTCGGCGGGCAATTCAGCAAACTGCGGGCCGACGCGCCAATCCGCACGCACGGACGCGATTCGGGGGTAATGGCTCAAGTTAGAATGCTCACCTGATACCAATCACGATTAAACTCACCTGCCCTCACTCCCAAAGCGACGACCTCCTCAAGTACGGCTTCGCTTCTTGCTCATAACCAAGCACCTGACGGGCATTCACGCACCCGACGGCAGGCAACTCTACAAGTGCAAAACCTGCGGCAAACAACACCGTGAAGAACCCCGCACCAACGCCTACAATGACCAGGAAAAACAAACCATCCTCGATGCTTACCAGGAACGCTCGAGCTTATGTTGACTCACTCGCACCTTCGGCGTGAGTCGCCAGACTGTGACTGGGTGGATCAAAAAAGGCTCGAGAACTCCCAAGCCTGAACGAAACGCTCGTCCCACCACCCCTGAAAGATCGCGTGCTTGAACTGGACGAACTCTGGTCGTTCGTGCACGACAAGAAAAACAAGTGCTGGCTATGGATCGCACTCTGTGCCGTAACGAAACAAGTGATGGCCTTCGTGACACGCGACCGTGGCGAGCACTCGTGCCAGCGGTTGTGGCGGGCGATGCCGCGTCGGTACAAGCGAGCGTTGTGTTACTCGGACTTCTGGAAGGCGTACCAGGCCGTGATCCCGTCGGATCAGCATGAGGCAGTCGGTAAGGAGTCTGGCCTGACGAATCATGTGGAGCGTTGGAACAACACGTTGCGGCAGCGGGTGGGTCGGTTCGTGCGTAAGACGTTATCGTTCTCGAAGTGCTGGGCGATGCACGATGCTTGTTTGGCGTTGTTCATTCATCGGTACAACTGGGAGGTCATAAAATAATTCTAGATTGAGCCACTACCATTTCACGATACTCGACACGAACTTGCCCATCCTCATCGGTCACTCGAGTTGGAATCAGCGTGCCATCGACTTCCAGCATCCACGTCACAGGCAATCGGAGTAATCCCGAAATTCGATTGAACGCAACTCGAGGTAACGCCTGGTCTGCTAAATCCTCGAGATGCTGTTCTGAGCGGCGTGTGCTCGAGGATTCAATCTCATGGCTTAAGTCAGCGATTTGGCTACTGCTGATGTTCACACCCCAGGTGTGCAGGAATGCCTGAGCGGTACGGTATGGCACGTGAAGTGCGAATTCTTGCGTGCGAGATAAGACCAATGGACTGCAATGGCTGTTGTCTAAACTTGGATCAGTCCATTGGGACAGGCTGCTGTGGCACTTGTGGCATCGGTAACGGATTCTGGGGTGTTGAATTTCACCCCAAAGGGTTTTCAGGGTCGCTGTTCGGGTTTTGCTTTTGCTCATGCTGGCCTGGCATGTTGGGCATTTTGGTTTGAGGGGGGGAAATTTCCTCTGAGGCGTTCGTCTCGAGGGTTTGAGTGGCGATTTGACCGAGTTTCTGGGTGGTTTTGAGGATTAGGAGTTCAAGTTGGGCAATATTCTGGGTTTGTTTGCTTTGGGTTTCGAGGGATTCAAGAAGCGCGGATGCTTGCGTTTTGAAATCGGTCATGAGGGTAGTTTAATTCCTACCCAATCTGTGGACGCACCCATGCACCTAGCAAGGATTGAACTGCTCATCCGGCTCTGCTATTATGTCCATGTTCGAGGTGTAGCGCAGCCTGGTAGCGTACTTGACTGGGGGTCAAGTGGTCGTGAGTTCAAATCTCGCCACCTCGACCAAAAGAACACCGTGAGGGACGAGGAATTCAAAAACTTCGTCCCTTCTCTTTCGCCCGATTTTGCCGTTTGACGGCAGGTTGACGGCAGGAGAAAACGCAGCGTCCCTGCAAAACCGATCTTCATCCAAGCACACGGCCTTTACGCCAGACTGCGGATGTCTCATGGTGCGCAAGCCCCTATGATGCGCGTCATGCTCCTCGAGATCACCACCACCCACCAGCCCGCCAGCGACCTCGGGTACTTGCTGCACAAAAATCCCGCCCGGTTGCAATCCTTTGACCTTGCCTTTGGGCAGGTGCACATCTACTACCCGCAAGTCAGTCCCGAGCGTTGCACGGCGGCGTTGCTGCTGGACGTGGACCCGGTGGGTCTGGTGCGTGGCAAGAACCGTACCGATGGTTGGCTCGAGCAGTACGTCAACGACCGGCCCTATGTCGCCTCGAGCTTCTTGTCTGTGGCGATTGCCCGTGTGCTGCGCGAGGCAATGGCGGGACGCAGCAAGGAACGCCAGGCCCTCGCCGAATCCTTGATGCCGCTCGAGGCGCGGATCACGGTGCTACTCAGCCGTGGCGGTGAAGGTTTCTTGCGCCGGTTGTTCGAGCCGCTCGGGTACATCGTGCGCACGACCCGGCACGCCCTGGATGATCGCTTTCCAAGCTGGGGCGAGAGCCCGTACTTCACCCTCACGCTCGAGGCGACCACCCGGCTCTCGATGCTATTGACGCACCTGTACGTGCTCGTGCCGGTGCTCGACGATGAAAAGCACTACTGGGTCGGTGATGAGGAGGTCGAGAAACTGCTGCGTTTCGGCGCGGGTTGGCTCGAGACGCACCCGGAGCGTGAGGAGATCACCCGGCGTTACCTCAAGCACCGCCGCGACCTGGCCCGCAACGCGATGGCACAACTGAGCGATGGTGAAGACCCGACGCTCGAGCAGACCCAACTCGAACGGGCGCAGGCTCTCGAGGATGCCGTCGAGAAACCGTTGAGCCTCAACGAGCAACGCCTGAACGCCGTGAGCACCACCCTCAAAGCCACCGGTGCGGCACGGGTTCTGGACCTGGGTTGCGGTGAGGGCAAGCTGCTGCGCCTGCTGCTCGCGGACAAGCAATTCACCGAGATCCTCGGCGTGGATGTCAGCCACCGCGCCCTCGAGATGGCGCATGACCGCTTGAACCTCGAGCACCTGCCCGAAAAGCAACGCGCCCGGATCAAGTTGCTGCAAGGCTCATTGACCTACCGTGACAAACGGCTCGAGGGGTTCGATGCCGCCGCCATCGTTGAGGTGATTGAGCACCTGGACCCGCCGCGTCTGGCCTCGCTCGAGCGGAATGTCTTTGAGTTTGCCAAGCCTGGCACGGTGATCGTGACCACCCCGAACCTCGAGTACAACGCCAAGTGGGAAACACTGCCCGCCGGGAAGTTCCGCCACGCTGATCACCGCTTCGAGTGGACGCGCCAGGAGTTTCAAGGCTGGGCGGGCAGTGTTGCGGAACGCTTCGGTTACGGCGTTCGGTTCGAGGCGATTGGCGAGGTTGATCTCGAGGTTGGATCACCAACGCAAATGGCTGTGTTTGAGAAAGTGAAAAACCATGAGTGAACGAAAAGAACGAACATGTGGACACCTGCGCGGAACTTTCGCTGGACACCAGGTATGCAAACATCTGTTGGATCTTGAGCATCCCGACTTCCTCCGCTATCGGCCAGGGTTGAAATCTGCGCCAACCAACGAAGATTTTAGTTACCGATTGGCATGCACTGCCTGTGCTCACGAACTCGAGACTGGGAAAGACATTCCTTGGTTCGACATTTGCAATTTGTGTTTTTTGCAGCGTGACATTGCTGGGGTTTGCCGTGGACACATCGGCCTTCCCGCAATCCTCGAACGCAGCACAAACCTGCGATTTGCACACCATGTGTATGACCTGCCACATCAGCATTCGGTGTTGACTGTCACAACCCTCATGAATCACCCATCGGCACGATGGGTGGCAATTGATCAATCGGGCCATGTGCTACTGATCAATCCGGGTGTCTCAAGTCAAGTGCTCACTGACCATCAGACAGTGCTGCGTGCTTTGGGAGACGACGTTCGGGTTCATGCCTCGAGCGACGGGCGTTTTGTTGTGGTGGTACAACATCACGGCTCGAATGGGATCGTCTTGGACCTGCATCAGAACACTTGTGTCATGGAGTTGAACCGAGGCGAATACCACACCGAACAAACGGAATTCCCAGTGGCCTTGCTTCAACGCCAAGAGCGCAGCCTGTTGATTCACGCAACGAATTGGAACCGCTTGGATGTCACAGACTTGACCAACGGACTGCCCTTGACGCAACGAAGCTTTCCAGAATCGACAACGCCAGAGGAACAACCAGCGCACTACCTGGACTTCTTTCATGGTGCGTTGCGCGTTTCCCCGTCGGGCGAATGGATCGCTGACGATGGTTGGGTTTGGGCACCGGTGGGTGTGGTCACGGCTTGGAACCTCGAGACTTGGCTGGGTAACAACGTTTGGGAATCTGAAGATGGTGCCTCAAAGAAGTCTTTGATTTGGCGTCATTACCATTGGGATGTACCCATGTGCTGGCTTAACAATGCTGAGATTGCCATTTGGGGCATTGGTGACGATGATTATTGGATTGCGCCGGGAGTGAATATCGTTGATGTTCGCACCGGTGAAACCATCCGACAATTCTTTGGGCCTGAGGTTCGAGAGGCCCCGAAAATCACACAAAGCACGAAACGAATCCGGCCCAATTTGGTGTTCGATCAGTACCTGTTTGCACTGATACCAGGTTGTTCCCTCAGCGTCTGGGATGTCATCACAGGAGAGAAATTTTTTGCAGATCATTCCTGGGGGCCATTGGCGTATCACCCTGAAGATCAAATGTTCTGGAGCGCAGCCGAGTCGGGGCAATTCCGCCTGAGTCATTTGGTCAGTCCTGACGTGGAGATCACATGAACATTACCATTCCAGAACTCTCGTTGGTCATGCTGATCGGCGCGTCCGGTTCGGGCAAGTCCAGCTTCGCCCGAACGCACTTCAAACCCACGGAAATCCTCTTGAGCGATTTCTTTCGTGGGTTGGTCTCCGACAACGAGAACGATCAGGCCGCCACCAAAGATGCGTTTGAGGCCCTGCATTTCGTGTTGCGCAAGCGTTTGGCCCGAGGGCAACTGACGGTGATTGACGCGACCAACGTGCGGCCCGAGGACCGCAAAGTCTTCCTTGGCATTGCTCGAGAGTTTCACGTGCTGCCCGTTGCCATCGTGCTGGATTTGCCTGAAGCCATCTGTCTAGAACGCAACCGTTCGGGGCCAGATCGAGATTTCGGGCCGCATGTGGTGCGCTCTCACGTACAGGCGTTGCGCCGCTCTGGTCGCAACCTCGAGCGCGAGGGGTTCAGGCACGTCTTCACCTTGCGTTCACCGGAAGAGGTTGAGGCGGCCCTCGTTTCGCGGCAACGTCTGTGGAACAACCTCAAACACCTGCACGGTCCGTTTGACATCGTGGGCGACGTTCACGGTTGTCTCGAGGATCTGCATGAATTGTTGCGGGCGCTTGGTTACACGGTTTTGGCCGACGGCACGGTCTCGCCACCACAGGGTCGAACGCTCGTTTTTGTCGGTGATCTCGTGGATCGCGGACCGGATACGCCGGGCGTGCTCAAGTTGGTGATGGGCATGGTCGAGGCGGGTACTGCGCTGTGCGTGCCGGGCAACCATGATGACAAGCTCAAACGTAAACTCGAGGGTCGCGAGGTCAATGTCGCGCACGGGCTGGCCGAATCGCTCGAGCAGCTTTCACGTGAAACACCTGAGTTTCGCGCTGCCGTGCTGAAGTTCATCGATGGCCTGGTCAGCCACCTCGTGCTCGACGCTGGCAAGCTGGTCGTGGCGCATGCGGGCATGAAGTCCGAATTTCAGGGGCGAGGCTCGAGGGTCGTGCGCGAGTTCGCACTATATGGCGAGACCACGGGCGAAACGGACGAGTTCGGTTTGCCGGTCCGTCACAACTGGGCCGCCGAGTACCGTGGGCAAGCGATGGTCGTGTACGGGCACACGCCGGTCCTCGAGCCGGAATGGGTCAACCGCACGGTGGACGTGGACACGGGTTGCGTCTTCGGCGGCAAGCTCACCGCTTTGCGTTACCCGGAAAAGGAACTGGTTTCGGTGCAGGCCAAGCGCGAGTACGCCGTGCCGAAACGCCCACTGAACACGCGAGACACTGCCCTCTCGCAGCAGCACGAATTGGACGATGTGCTCGACCTCGAAGATGTCAGCGGCAAGCGTGTGATCGAAACGCGCTGGCATGGTCGCGTCACGGTGCGTGAGGAGAACGCCATCACCGCGCTCGAGGTGATGAGCCGATTCGCGGTCAATCCGAAATGGTTGATCTACCTGCCACCCACGATGTCACCGTCAGAAACCACGCTCGAGTCGGGGTTGCTTGAGCATCCGCGAGAGGCATTCGCGTACTACTGCAAGCAGGGCGTGACCCAAGTGATGCTCGAGGAGAAGCACATGGGTTCAAGGGCGGTGATGGTCGTCTGCCGTGATCAGGCGAGCGCCAGCCAACGCTTCGGGGTGCTCGAGGAATCCGGCGTGGTCTACACACGCACGGGCCGACGCTTCTTCGCGGATGCGAACCTCGAACTGGCCCTGCTGGAGCGCGTCCGGCAGGCGTTAACGGCCAGCAACTTCTGGGACGAATTTCAGACAGATTGGGCACTTCTGGACGGCGAGTTGATGCCGTGGTCAGCGAAGGCGCAAGAATTGCTCGAACGTCAGTACGCCCCGGTGGGCGCGTCGGCACGGGCCAGCCTCGGGGCGGCGGTGACAAGCCTCGAGCGGGCCAGCGCCACGAATCCAGATGTGACTGTGTTGCTCGAGCGGTTTCAGTCGCGCTCAAACATGGCGGCGGATTACTCGGCGGCCTATGCGCGGTACTGCTGGCCGGTCTCGGGCATCGAGGATTACAAGTTCGCTCCGTTTCACCTGCTTGCCAGTGAGGGAGCCGTGCACACGAACCAGGATCACACCTGGCACATGCGAACGCTCGAGCGCATGTGCGCCCAAGATCCAACCGTGCTGTTCGTGACGGCAAACCGACTGGTGGACCTCAACGACGAAACCAGCCAACTCGAGGGCGTGCAGTGGTGGGAATCAATGACCGCGAACGGCGGCGAGGGCATGGTCGTCAAACCGCTTGGGTTTGTCGTCAAAGGCAAACGTGGTCTGGTGCAACCCGCGATCAAAGTCCGTGGAGGCGAGTACCTGCGCATCATCTACGGCCCGGAGTACACCGCACCCGAGCACCTGGAACGCCTTCGCTCTCGAGGCTTGAGCACCAAGCGTTCGATGGCGTTGCGCGAATTCGCGCTGGGTCTTGAGGCACTCGAGCGTTTCGTGGGCCGCGAACCATTGCGTCGCACGCATGAAGCGGTCTTCGCCGTGTTGGCGCTCGAGAGCGAAGCGGTTGATCCGCGCCTTTGACGGTCCGGTGTGCATTGGCTTCCTCACTCCTCGTCTTCCCCGTCACCCAGCAGGTCATCGCTCGAGAATGCCGACTGCTCATCCTGTTCTGGAAACAAATGCTGATACGTGTCCAGCGTGATCTGCACCGTGCTGTGCCCCAACCGCCTCGAGATCTCTTTGATGTCTGCGCCGCGCAAGAGTGCCAAGCTGGTGAACGTATGCCGCATCTCGTGCGGTGTCAGGCGTGGCAATCCAGCCTCGAGCATCAAACGTTTGAACGAGGCCCGCAACGTATTCTCGTACAAGCCGGTGCCGTTGCGTGAACAGAACACGTAGCCCAGGTCTTGCCAGTCCGCCCCGGCCTCTATGCGCTCGAGTTCGTAGCGCTCGCGTCGCACCCGCAGCGCCTCGAGCACCTCACCGGAAACGCTGAAACGCCGTTCGCTGGCGTGGGTTTTTGGACTGTCTTTCGCGTGGCGTTTGCCATTGATGAAAATCAGCGTGTGCTGGATGCTCAGGCTGCGCCGTTCAAAATCCACTGCTTGCCAACGCAGCCCGAGCAGTTCGCCACGCCGCAAGCCGGTGAGGATGGCGATCAAGTACAGCGCGTACAGCCTGTCCCGACGGGTCACCTCAAGAAAGCGTCGGGCTTGCTCACGGTCCCAGACGCGCCGCTTGGGTCTTGGTCGCGGTGGACGCTTGACGTTCTGAACTGGATTGCTGGGAATCAATTGCCAGCGCACCGCTTGCGCCAGTGCGGTGTTCAACGCCTTATACACAGCCTCAACGGTGTGTTCACTCAGGCCCTTGTGCACCAGATCGGCCAGCAAGTGCTCGATGTGCAACGGTGTCAACGCAGTCAGTTTGACCTCACCAATGCCGGGGGTGATGTAGGCGATCATGTGCCGGTAGAAGGCAACGCTGGCAGCCTCAAGGTCGGTGCGCAGTTTCAGCCAGAGTTCCAGGTGCGCCCCAACAGTGGCTTTGCTGGCGCTTTCCGCGAGCTTGCCTGCATGTTGGTCGGTGAGTAGTTTGGTCAATTTCTCAGCAACCTCTTTGCGGGTTTTGCCAATCACACCGCGCCGTTTCGGGTTGCCGTTCGGCGTGCGTCCCACGATCACACGGGCCTCCCAGCGTCCATCGGGTCGTTTGTAAATCGTACCTTCACCTTTTCCTCGGGCCATGTTGTCGTTTCCTTTCAGAATTTTATCTCGAAATCGTTTAAAAACAGATTCAGAAGGCAAAAAAGAACCTCGAAGTTCTGTAACCGAGGTTCGAACCCGTCACAACTCGAGTTCGTCCAACAACTCCGGCATCTCCTCCTCGAGCGCTGCAATCACATCCCGCTGCGAAGCCCGACGTGCCCGACCTGGTTGAATCTCGCGTTTGACATCCACCACCACACCCAAAATGCTCGAGCCAATCGGAGCA